>NZ_JBHZEJ010000032.1:0-84631 GCF_042756365.1 Streptomyces sp. NPDC059092 | reverse complement strand
GCCCCCGTTCCCCCCGTTCCCCGTTTCCCCCCGTTCCCCCGTCGCCCCCTGACCTGCCCCCCCCTGGTGCCCACCCCGTTCCCCCGTGCGTGGTGCCGGAGAGCCCGCCTCCACCGATCCTTGGTGGATCCCCCGTGGTCGCCGGGCCCTCCGTTCCGCACCCCCGTCACGTCCGGGATGCCGCACCCGTTCCGCCGCCCCGTGCCGGCGGTACCGGTGCCGCGCCCCTTCCGTGGGCTCCACTCTTCCGTTCGCGCAGGTCGCGGCCCATCCGCGCCCCTACTCAACTCGCCCACTGAGTACGCGTACTCACGCCTCCGTACTCCTCCCCACTCCCCGCCGCCCGGCTACGGTCCCGCCCGTGTCCGTACTCCCCCTGATCTTCACGAGCGGCTGGGCCGGCGGCGTCAACGCCTCCCCCGAGCGCGTGAGCAACGTTCTGGTCAGTACGGCGGAGGGCCTGGGCGTCGCCGGGATCGTCGCCTTCGCGCTGTTCCGTCCGGTCGCCGCCTCGGTCATCGCGGGGCCCCTGTTGGTGGCGGGGGTCGCGACGGTGCTCTTCCTGGCCACCAGGATCCGCGGCTCCCCGCGGCGCAGAGCGCGGAACCGGGCTGTCGGTGGCACTGGATAGTCTTTCCGGCATGGGACGAATGGTGATGGTCGGCGCCGGGATGGGCGCCATGGCCGCGGCTGCCCGGCTGGCCGTGGCGGGCCACCGGGTGACGGTGTACGAACGCTCCACGACCTACGGCGGGGCGGTGGACCGGTTCGAGCGGGACGGGTTCGTCTTCGACACCGGCCCCGGGCTGCTGCACCTTCCGGCGGTGTACCGCGATCTGTTCGTGAAGACCGGCAAGGAGTCCCTGGAGCGGAGCGTGGGGCTCGACCAGGTGGACCCGGCGAGCCGGCATCTCTTCGCCGACGGTACGGACGTACGGCTGCCGAACGCGTCGCGCGCGGGCGCCGTCGCCGCGCTGGACGCGGCGCTGGGCGCGGGCGCCGGCGAGCGGTGGGCGGATTTCCTCGGCCGGGCCAGGGATGCCTGGGACCGCTCGCGCAGACCGCTGCTGGAGGAGCCGCTGGGGAGCGACCCGCGGGCCCTCGGGCGCGATCCGTATCCGGCGGTGCGGCAGCGCCGGTTGCTGCGCGGTGCCCGGCAGGCCGCCACGGTCGCGGAGATCGGCGCCTGGGAGCTGCGTGACCCAAGGCTGGCGGCCCTGCTGGACGGCTGCGCCCTGTCGTACGGGCTTGATCCGGCGCACGCCCCGGCGTCCGCCGCGGTGCTGCCGTATCTGGAGCAGACCTTCGGCAGTTGGTATGTGCGGGGCGGCATGCGGGAATTGGCCCGTGCGGTGTACGAGCGGTGTCTGGCCCGCAAGGTGGAGTTCGTCTTCGGTGCCGAGGTGACGCGGATCGTCGAGAAGGGCGGCGCGGCGGCCGGTGTGGAGCTGGCGGACGGCACGCTCGTGGCGGCCGACGCGGTGGTGGCGGGGGTCGCGGCGGGACGGCTCGTCGCCCGGGATCTCGACAGCGTGGGGGACGGATCAGCAAAGGACTCCGGGGCCGTACGGGAGCGGCGTGGCGGGACGGTGCCCGGGCGGTTCACGGTGCTGCTGGCGCTGCGCGGTGGCCGGGACGGGGACGCGGTGCACCGCACGGTGGTGCACGCCCCGGACGGCGCGGCCGAGGCCGCCGCGGTCTTCGGCGGACGCCCGGCCGAGCGGCCGACGGTCACGGTGCTGCGGCCCGACGACGCGGCGACGCGCCCCGACAACGGGCACGAGGCGGTGACGCTCACCGCGACCGTCGCGCCGCACGGCCCGGTCGACTGGTCCGACACGGCGCTGCGCGCACGGTACGCGGAGGTGCTGATGGCGGCGGCGGAGGCTGCCCTCCCCGGGCTGCCGGAGCGCCTGTTGTGGCACGAGGTGCGGACGCCCGCCGACACGGCGGCGCGGACCGGGGCGGAGGGCGGCGCGGTCCCGGCGCCGGCGCTGGCCGGGGCGGCCGGGGCACTGCTGCACCCCGCGAACACCACACTGCTGCCGGGGCTCTACCGGGCGGGCGGCTGGGCGCACCCGGGCGGCGGGCTCGCCCACGCGGGGATGTCGGGGTCGCTGGTCGCCGGACTGATCGTCGAGGGCGCGGAGTTCCGGGGCTCGCGGTGAGCGTGACGTGCGCCGCGCCGGCGTGAGGAACGCAGGCGGTCGGTAGCGGTCCTGGTGGGCCGATGGCCTTACCGGCGGTCAGTAGCGGTACTGGTCGTTGTAGCCGGAGCCCGCGTCGTATCCCTGCTGGGGCTTCTCGCCCTGCGCCGGGGGGAACTGATCGTCCTGGCGCTCGCGCTGCTGCGGGACCCACACCCCGCCCGGCGGGGTGTCGTTGCCGTACCCCTGCTGGTCGGTGCGGTCTCCGTACGGCGCCGCGTACTGCTGCCGGCCTCCGAAGCTGTCGTACGCCTCGTACTGCTGGCCGCTGTTGGCCGCGCCGCCGCCGTACGGGTCGGCGTAGGCGGCGTACTGCTGGTCGCCGGACCCGTAGCCGTAGCCGTCCTGGCTCGCGGCGTAGGTGTCCTGCGTCGCGTAGCCGCTCTGCCCGGCGTACAAGTCCTGGGCCGGGTACGCGTCGTGCGGGGCGTAGGGATCGTGTGCCGCGTAGGCGTCGTGGCCGGCCTGCCGCGTCCCGTAGCCGGGGTGTGCGTCGTAACCGCCGCCGTACCCGCCCGAGTCGGCCGGGTCCGTGGACGCGTTCGCGTGGGAAGCAGCGTGCGAGGCGGTGTGTGCGTCCTGGACGGCGTCGTCGTAGACGCCGTACTGCCCGGTGTCGTCGGGCAGCGGTTCCGTCGCGTACACCGACGCCTGACCGGCCACCCGCGCCGCCGGCTCGTACTCCAGGTCCGAGACCTCAAGGGCGGGTTCGCGGTCGGCGGCCGGCTCGCCGACGGCCTTGCGGCGGCGGCTCGCCCCCGGCCTGCCGCCGATGGCCCACCCCGTCGAGAAGCCGCTGCGGAAGGAGAGCGTCACATACGTCTGGCCGACCGCGAAGGCGATGGTGCCGAGCACGATGACGGGAACTGACGGGATCAGCACACCGAGCACGACACCCATGAACCCGGTGAAGGCGAGCATCCGCCAGCGCAGCCGCGCCTTGTACTGGAGCAGCACCTCCGCCAGCAGCCAGAGAGCAACGATGCCGAATGCGATGTAGAGGACCGTCCAGCCCATGCCCGCCCCTAGTCACGACTGCTCGTGCAGTCCGAGATTCTCGTAGATTTCGAGCGTCGCCGTGGAATTGTTGAGTGTGATGAAGTGGAGGCCCGGTACGCCTTCGGACAGCAGTCCGGCGCAGAACTCCGTCGCGAACTCGATGCCAATGGAGCGTACAGCGACCGGATCGTCCTTGACGGAGAGGATCCGCTCTTTCAGCTCCGCCGGGAAGACCGCTGTGGAGAGCTGGGGCAATCGCTCCAGCATCTTCACACTGGTGACCGGCATGATCTCGGGAATGATGGGGGTCGCGCAACCCGCGGCGGCGACCCGGTCGCGGAGCCGCAGATAGCCCTCCGGGTCAAAGAACATCTGGGTGATCGCGTAGTCGGCGCCGGCCCGGCACTTGGCGACGAAGTGCCGGATGTCGGTGTCCCGGTCGGCCGAGCGCGGATGCATCTCGGGAAAGGCTGCCACACCGACGCAGAAGTCCCCGGACTCCTTGATGAGCCTGACCAGATCGGCGGCGTACCGGACGCCCTGGGGGTGTTCGACCCACTCTCCCATCGGGTCGCCGGGCGGGTCGCCCCGTACGGCGAGGATGTTGCGGATCCCGGCGTCGGCGTACTGCCCGACCATGTTGCGCAGCTCGGCGACGGACTGGTCCACGGCCGTGAGGTGCGCGACGGGGGTGAGGGTCGTGTCGGAGGCGATCCGCTGCGTGGCCCTGACCGTGCCCTCCCGGGTGGAACCGCCCGCCCCGTAGGTCACGGAGACGAAGCTCGGGGCGACCGCCTCGACTCTGCGCAGCGCGTTCCAGAGGTTCCGCTCGCCCTTCTCGGTCTTGGGCGCCCAGAACTCGAAGGAGTACGAGGTTTTTCCGGTCGCGAGCAGATCACGCACCGTACGCGCGTGATCCGATCGGGTCGAAGCTGTGCCAAGGGCCATATGTGCAGGTTATCGAGGGTGTGGCGACCACCCAACCGAACGTGGGTCTTTTAACGGTATTGCCCGGAGTCATGTCCACCCCTCGGACACGACACGGGCCGGCTCGACACCGGTGCGGCACGACACCGGTGCGGCACGACACCGGTGCGGCACGACACCGGTGCGGCACGACACCGGTGCGGCACGACACCGGTGCGGCACGACACGGTTCAGGGTGCGCGCCGGGTCAGGAGGCCCCCCGGGTCAGGAGGCGCGCTCCCGTATCCGCTCGGCCAGGGCCGCCGTCGCGCCGGCCGGGTCGTCGGCCTCCGTGATCGCCCGTACGACGACGACCCTGCGGGCCCCGGCGTCCAGTACCTCGTCCAGGTTGCCCGCGTCGATCCCGCCGATCGCGAACCACGGGCGGTCCGTGCCGCTCGCCGCCGCGTACCGCACCAGATCGAGCCCCGGGGCGTGGCGGCCCGGCTTGGTGGGAGTGGGCCAGCAGGGGCCCGTACAGAAGTAGTCCACGCCGGGCTCGGCGACCGCCGCGTCCACCTCGGCGCGCGCGTGGGTGGACCGGCCGATCAGCGGGGCGGTGCCGAGGATGGCACGGGCCGCCGGGACGGGCAGGTCACCCTGGCCGAGGTGGAGCACGTCGGAGTCGATGGCGTGCGCCACATCGGCACGGTCGTTCACCGCGAGCAGCCTGCCGTGGCGACGGCAGGCGTCGGCGAAGACCTGGAGGTGGTCCAGCTCCTCGGCCGCTTCCATGCCCTTGTCACGGAGCTGCACGATGTCCACGCCGGAGGCCAGCACGGCGTCGAGGAACGCGGAGAGGTCCCCCTGCCGCTTACGGGCGTCCACGCACAGGTAGAGCCGGGCGTCGGACAGCGCCTCATGGGGCGTGGGCATCGGAAGGTCCCCCCGTTGGTTCTGCGTCGTGGTTCTGCGTCGTGGTTCCGCGTCGTGGGTCTGTGCCTCGGATCCGCATCGCCTCCGTGGCCGGGCCGCGACGAGGCCGCCCGGCCACGGAGGACGAGGCCGTCAGACGGCGAGCGCCTGGGCCCGGCGCTTCACCTCCGTACCGCGGTTCTCGCTGAGCGCCTGCGCGGGGGTGCCGGGCAGGCTCGGGTCGGGGGTGAAGAGCCACTCAAGCATCTCTTCGTCGGTGAAGTGGTCGTCCCTCAGGAGCGTCAGGGTCCCGGCCAGGCCCTTGACGACCTTGTTGCCGTCGATGAAGGCCGCGGGCACCTGGAGCGCCCTGTTCTCACCCCGGCGCACCGCGATGAGCTGGCCGTCCTTCACCAACTGCCGCACGCGCGTCACCTCAATATCGAACATTTCGGCGATATCGGGCAGGTGGAGCCAGGCGGGGACGAGAGCATCGATCTTTGCGTCAATCTCGGTCACAGGACAAGCCTGCCATCCCGGACCGACACTGGGCACCCCGAGCCACTCCGGACGGGGCAAAAACGGGCCGTAACGGCCCCCGGGGACGGTCCGATCGCACGGAAAGTCAGAGCGCCGCCTTGCGCAGCGGTACCGCCGGGTCGGCCGTCAGCCCCGGGTCGAGGCGCCTCCCCGCCTCGATCAGCTTGCGGCCCTGCGCCAGGTCACGGGGTCTCCCGACAGCCAGCAGCGCCACCAGGACACCGTCACGCAGCCAGACCGCCGACCAGGCCGCTCCCGCCGGGTCGCCGCGCCGCACCAGGGTGTCGGCCGCCGCCTGGTGGCCCGCGTACTGGACGAACCGGCCGAACTGCTCCGACCAGAAGTACGGCACGGGATCGTAGACCCGGTCGGTCTCGCCGACGGCCTGCGCGGCCACCGTGAGCGGGCCCTGGAGCGCGTTGTCCCAGTGGTGGACGAGCAGCCGTTCGCCGTAGCGCGCCGACGGGAAGGACGCACAGTCACCGACCGCGTACACGTCGGGCAGCGAGGTGCGCAGCCGCTCGTCCGCGGTGACCGAGCCGTCCGCGCCCAGCGCGATGCCCGAGCCCGCGAGCCAGGCCGTCGCGGGCCGAGCGCCGATGCCGACCACCACCGCGTCGGCGGGGAGCCGGCGGCCGTCGGCGAGGACGACCTCGCCCTGCTCGACGCCGGCCACCCGCGCGTGTGTCAGCAGCGTGGCGCCGCTCTTCGCGTACCAGCCGGTCATGGGGGCGGCGACCTCGGCCGGCAGGGCGCCGGGGAGCGGCCGGTCGGCAGCCTCCACGACCGTCACGGCGCATCCGGCCTCACGGGCGGCGGTGGTGAACTCCGCCCCGATCCACCCGGCGCCCACGACCACGACCCGCTGCCGCCGCTCCAGCACCGGGCGCAGCCGCTCGGCGTCGTCGAGCGTGCGCAGCGGATGGACGCCTGGTACCCCCTGCGTGCCGGGCAGTACGGCGGCCTCGGCCCCGGTGGCGATGACCAGCACGTCGTACGGGACGGGCCCGGCGGTGGTGTCGATCTCCCGGGCGGACGGGCGCAGCCCGGTGGCCTTGCGGCCCACTACGAGGTCGACGGCGAGAGCTTCGAAGTCGATGTCGAAGGCCGATCCGTCGGCCTGGCCGAGGAGCACGGCCTTGGAGAGCGGGGGCCGGTCGTAGGGCGGGTGCGGTTCCTCACCGATCAGGGTGATCCGGCCCTCGTACCCCTTCTCGCGCAGGGCCACGGCGGTCTGTACGCCCGCCATGCCCGCGCCGACGACGACCACCCCGGGCCCATCCGCCCGCCCGTCCTGTCCGTGTTCCTGCCGCTGTTCGCTCACCCGGTCACCTTAGAGCGGCGCGGGGCCCGGGCCGCTTCAAGGTGGCGGGACCGCCGGGAGGACGAGTCCGTCCCATGAACGGGCCACCAGCGGCGCTCCCTTACCGTGCCGCACACCGCGCGTTAGGCTGGCCGTCGACACTACCTCGCGGGAGTCCGGACGCACCGGGCTGAGAGGGAGGCTGGAGCGGCCTCCGACCGTACGAACCTGATCCGGGTCATGCCGGCGAAGGGAGGGGCTGGACGCCCATGCAGTCATCCCAACCGCGACCTCGGCGGTCACCTCGGGAAGAACCGCCCCACGGAACACGGCGGGCCGTTTCCCCATCCCCTACGGGGTACGACGTCCTCGTCGTCGGGGGCGGGATCATCGGCCTGGTCACGGCTTGGCGGGCGGCGCAGCGCGGGCTGCGTACCGCCGTCGCCGACCCCGATCCTGGCGGCGGCGCGGCGCGCGTCGCGGCGGGCATGCTGGCCGCCGTCACCGAACTCCACCACGGCGAGCAGACCCTGCTCGGCCTCAACCTCGCCTCCGCCGAGCGGTATCCCGCGTTCGTCGAGGAGCTGGAGGAGGCGAGCGGCCGGGACACCGGCTACCGCGCGTGCGGCACGCTCGCCGTGGCGCTGGACTCCGACGACCGGGCCCAGCTCCGTGAGCTGCACGCCCTCCAGGTGCGCTCGGGGCTGACGTCCGAGTGGCTCACTGGGCGCGAATGCCGGCGCCTGGAGCCGATGCTCGCGCCGGGCGTACGTGGTGGTCTGCGGGTCGACGGCGACCACCAGATCGATCCGCGCCGGCTCGCGGCGGCGCTCCTCAGCGCCTGCGAACGGGCCGGGGTGGTCTTCCACCGCGCCTGGGCGCGGCGGCTCTCCGTCGTACGGGACCGGGCCGCCGGCGCCTTCCTGGCCGACGGCCACGAGCTGAGCGCCGACCGGGTGGTGCTGGCGGGCGGCAGCCTCAGCGGCTCGCTGGCGGGCGTCCCCGCGGAGGCGGTGCCGCCCGTACGGCCGGTCAAGGGGCAGGTCCTGCGCCTGGCGGTGCCCCGTCCGTACGCGCCCTTCCTGTCCCGGACGGTACGGGCCGTGGTGCGCGGCTCCCAGGTCTATCTCGTGCCGCGCGAGAACGGCGAGCTGGTCATCGGCGCGACCAGCGAGGAGCTGGGCTGGGACACGACGGTCACGGCGGGCGGGGTGTACGAGCTGCTGCGCGACGCGCACGAGCTGGTGCCCGGCATCACCGAACTGCCGCTCACCGAGACCCGTGCGGGGCTGCGCCCCTGCTCGCCGGACAACGCGCCGCTGCTCGGGCCGACCGTGCTGCCGGGGCTGTCGCTGGCCACCGGCCACCACCGCAACGGGGTGCTGCTGACGCCGGTCACCGGTGACGTGCTGGCGACGGTCCTGACGACCGGTGAACTTCCGCCCGGGGCCGCGCCCTTCACCCCGCTGCGCTTCACCCGTGCCGCGTCCGGCTCATCCGGCGCGTCCGCGTCCCCCACCGCGACCGGCTCACCCCACGCGGCCGGCTTCCCTACCGCGACCCCTTCTCCGTCCGCATCCCTGGAGCAGTCCGTATGAACACCGCCGTGATGTACGTCTCCGTCAACGGCGAGCCACGCGAGTTCGCCGCCGCGACCACGCTCGACACCGTCGTCGCGACCCTCACTCCGGCGCGCTCCGGGGTGGCCGCCGCCGTCAACGAGACAGTGGTCCCCCGTACCCGCTGGTCCGGTACCGCGCTGAGCGACGGCGACCGGGTGGAAGTCCTCACCGCTGTCCAGGGAGGCTGACCGGCATGGCCGACGACCTGCTCACCATCGGCTCCACCACCTTCGCCTCCCGGCTGATCATGGGGACGGGCGGGGCGCCCAGCCTCGACGTCCTCGAACGTTCGCTGATCGCCTCCGGCACCGAACTGACCACGGTCGCGATGCGCCGGCTCGACCCCACCGTGCAGGGCTCCGTGCTCTCCGTGCTGAACGCGCTGGGCATCCGTCCGCTGCCCAACACGGCGGGCTGTTTCACCGCCGGTGAGGCCGTCCTGACCGCCCGGCTCGCCCGCGAGGCGCTCGGCACGGAGTGGATCAAGCTGGAGGTGGTCGCGGACGAGCGCACCTTGCTGCCCGATCCGGTCGAGCTGCTGGATGCCGCGGAAACGCTGGTGGACGACGGTTTCACGGTCCTGCCGTACACCAACGACGACCCGGTCCTCGCGGCGAAGCTGGAGGACGTGGGGTGCGCCGCGATCATGCCGCTGGGCTCGCCCATCGGCTCCGGACTGGGCATCCGCAATCCGCACAACTTCCAGCTCATCGTGGAGCGCGCCCGGGTCCCGGTGATCCTGGACGCGGGCGCGGGCACCGCGTCGGACGCGGCGCTCGCGATGGAGCTGGGGTGCGCGGCGGTGATGCTGGCGTCCGCGGTCACCCGCGCGCAGGAACCGGTGCTGATGGCCGAGGCGATGCGGCACGCGGTGACGGCGGGCCGGCTGGCGCGGCGTGCGGGCCGGATCCCGCGGCGCCACTTCGCGGAGGCGTCCTCGCCGCTGGACGGGGTGGCGGCGCTCGACCCGGAGCGGCCCGCCTTCTGACCGGCGGCCGGCCGTTGGCCGACCGGCGGGCACGCGGCGGCCCGCCCCAAGCACGCCCCAAGCCCCGGCCCGGACCCGCCGCGGCCCCGCCGACCGGCGCGTACCGCCGTTTCCGGGGGCCTGTCACAGCTCGGCTTCAGTCCTGTGCCCGGTCCGACCCGGGGCTTCGGGAGTGTCAGCGGCGGCTCGTAGACTCACCAGCGTGGATACGACCCTTCAGGACCCCATCGTCGGGCAGGTGCTCGACGGCCGCTACCGCGTCGACGCGCGGATCGCGGTCGGCGGCATGGCCACGGTCTACCGGGCCATGGACACCCGGCTCGACCGGGTCCTGGCGCTCAAGGTGATGCATCCGGCGCTCGCGGCGGACGTCTCCTTCGTGGAGCGTTTCATCCGCGAGGCCAAGTCCGTGGCGCGACTGGCGCACCCCAATGTGGTCGGGGTCTTCGACCAGGGCGCGGAGGGCGCGTACGTCTACCTGGCGATGGAGTACGTCGCGGGGTGCACCCTGCGCGATGTCGTACGGCAGCGCGGGGCGCTGCGCCCGCGGGCCGCGCTGGACATCCTGGAGCCCGTGCTCGCCGCGCTCGGCGCCGCGCACCGGGCCGGGTTCGTCCACCGGGACATGAAGCCGGAGAACGTGCTGATAGGGGACGACGGCCGGGTCAAGGTCGCCGACTTCGGGCTCGTCAGAGGCATAGGTGACGTGACCAACACCACCGGGACCGTCCTCGGCACGGTCTCGTACCTCGCGCCGGAGCAGATCGAGCACGGCACGTCCGACACCCGGGTCGACGTGTACGCGTGCGGGATCGTCCTGCACGAGATGCTGACCGGCGCCAAGCCGCACTCCGGGGACACCCCGGCGCAGGTTCTCTACCGCCATCTGAACGAGGACGTCCCCGCCCCGTCCGCCGCCGTTCCCGGGCTCGCCCCCGAGCTGGACAGGCTGGTCGCGGCGGCCACCGCGCGCGACCCCGAGGAGCGGCCGCTCGACGCGGTCGCGCTGCTGGCGCTGACCCGGGCGGCCCGCGCGGCGCTCACCGACGCGCAGCTCGACGCCGTACCGCCGCAGGCGAGGCCCGAGACGGAGGACGGCTCGGACGGACGTACGGCGGTGATCCCCCGGATCCGGCCCGTCGAGGAGCCGGACGACGACCCGGGGCGCCACACGAGCAGGCTGGAGATGGAGCCCTCGGACGCCGCCCCGCCGCCCGCCCGCCCCCGCGGCGGGGCCGGCCGGGGCCGTGGCCTGCCGTCGCGGGGCGTGCTCGCGGCGCTCGTCGCCGTGCTGCTGGTGTTCGGGGTGGGCACGGGCGTCTGGTACATCAACTCAGGCCAGTTCACACGGGTGCCCTCACTGCTCGGGCAGACGGAGAAGGAAGCGCGCAAGCGGCTCGGCGACGAAGGACTCGACGCGAAGGTCACCCGGGACTTCAGCGAGAGCTTCGACCGGGGCACGGTCATGGGGACGGATCCGGAGCCCCGCTCCCGGGTCCGGGGCAGCGGTCCCGTGACGCTGGTCATCTCCCGGGGCCCGAAGATCGTCCAGGTCCCCGACCTGACGGGCCGGACGCTGCCCGAGGCGCGGTCCGCCCTGAAGAAGGCCGGGCTGGCCGCCGGGCTCGTCAAGCGGGAGTTCGACGAGGACGTCGCCCAGGGCGCGGTCATCAGCTCCACGCCAGAGGCGGGAGCCGACGTACGGCCCGATTCGGGGGTCGCGCTGCTGGTCAGCAAGGGCGCCGCCATCGACATGCCGGATGTGACCGGCGAGTCCGTGGACGGCGCCACCTCCGAGCTGAAGGACGCGGGGCTCACGGTGAAGATCGCCCCCGCGCGGGTGAACTCGGCGCAGGACGAGGGCACGATCGCCCGGCAGTCCGCTGCGGAGGGGACTCGCCTCGCCCAGGGCGACACGGTCACGCTGACGGTCTCCAAGGGCCCGCGGATGGTCTCCGTACCGGATGTGACCGGACAGAAGACCGATGACGCGAGGAAGGCACTGGAAGGCGCGGGCTTCGAGGTCAAGGTCGAACGGAGCTTCCCGTTCCTCGGGGACACGGTGGGCGAGCAGTCCGTCGCCGGCGGCGAGCAGGCCCCCGAGGGCTCCACCATCACCCTCAAGGCCAAGGGACTCTAGAAGCAGATGCGCAACCCTGTCGGCGGCCATGTCCCCGTGGCCGGCGGGCTCGCCACCACCGGTCTGGCGTACGCGCGCGAACTGGGCGCGGAGACCGTGCAGGTCTTCGTGGCCAATCCGCGCGGCTGGGCGACACCCGCCGGGAATCCGGCGCAGGACGAGCGGTTCCGCGCCGCCTGCGAGGCGACGGGGATGCCCGCGTACGTCCACGCCCCCTATCTGATCAACTTCGGCTCGCACACGGAGGCGACCGCCGAGAAGTCCGTGGAGTCGCTGCGCCACAGTCTGCGGCGGGCGCGGGAGATCGGTGCGCCGGGTGTGGTCGTGCACACCGGGTCCGCGACCGGCGGCCGGCCGCGCGAGGTGGCGCTCGCGCAGGTACGGGAGCGGATGCTGCCGCTCCTGGACGAGCTGACCCATGACGACGACCCGTTCCTGCTGCTGGAGTCGACGGCGGGGCAGGGCTTCTCGCTCTGCTCGCGGACCTGGGACTTCGGCCCGTACTTCGAGGCGCTGGACTCCCACCCGAAGCTGGGGATCTGCCTGGACACCTGCCACATCTTCGCGGCGGGCCACGATCTGGCCGGACCGCACGGGATGCGGCAGACCCTGGATCTACTGGTGGACACGGTCGGCGAGGGCCGGCTCAGGCTGATCCACGCCAACGACTCCAAGGACGTGGCGGGCGCGCACAAGGACCGGCACGAGAACATCGGCGCGGGCCACATCGGGGAGGAGCCGTTCCGCGAGCTGTTCTCCCACCCGGCGACCGCGAGCGTACCGCTGGTGATCGAGACACCGGGCGGCAAGGAAGGGCACGCGGCGGATGTGGCACGGCTGAAGAAGCTGCGCGACGGCTGAGCGACGGCTGAGCGACGACGACTGGGCCACCGGCCCGCGAGGCTCGCGTTCCGTCACAGCTCCGGGCCGTCGCCCGGGACCTCCTGGTAGGAGTAGCGCTGCTCGGACCAGGGGTCGCCGACATTGTGGTAGCCGCGTTCCTCCCAGAAGCCCCGGCGGTCGGCGGTCATGTATTCCACGCCGCGGACCCATTTGGGGCCCTTCCAGGCGTAGAGCTGGGGGACGACGAGCCGCACCGGAAATCCGTGTTCGGCGGTGAGCAATTCGCCGTCCTTGTGGGTGGCGAAGATCGTGCGGTCGGAGACGAAGTCCGCGAGCCGGAGATTCGAGCTGAAGCCGTACTCGGCCCAGACCATCACATGCGTGACGTTCGGCGCCGGCGGTGCGAGTTCCACGATCGTACGGGCGGGCACCCCGCCCCATTCGGCCCCCACCATGCTGAATTTTGTGACGCAGTGCAGATCCGCGACCACGGTGGAGAAGGGCAGAGCCGAGAACTCCTCGTGGTTCCAGCAGTGTTTGTCGCCGTCGGCCGTGGCGCCGAAGACCCGGAACTCCCAGCGTTCCTGCCGGAACTTCGGTACGGGCCCGTAATGGGTGACCGGCCAGCCACGCTGCAGCCGCTGCCCTGGCGGTAGCCCGGACTCTTCCGGCTCCCGGCGCTCCCGGCTCTCCGGCTGACCCATGCCTTCCATGGTGACAGACCGGGAGGGGTGGTGATGACCAGGTACACGTCGATTCCGGCAACTCCTACTAAGCGTGCACTTACTGGACGGCTTCCTGATCACGGTGCGAGGATGCGCGCATTCTGCTCCGTCACCGGCTTGGAAGGAGTCTGCGCGATGCAGGGCGACCCCGAGGTCATTGAATTCCTCAATGAGCAGTTGACCGCCGAACTGACCGCGATCAACCAGTACTTTCTCCACTCGAAAATGCAGGAGAACTTCGGCTGGACGAAGCTCGCCAAGTACACCAGGGCCGAGTCGTTCGACGAGATGAAGCACGCCGAACTCCTCACCGACCGGCTGCTGTTCCTGGAGGGACTGCCGAACTACCAGCGGCTCTTCCACGTACGGGTCGGTCAGACGGTCACCGAGATGTTCCAGGCGGACCGGCAGGTCGAGGTGGAGGCGATCGACCGCCTCAAGCGCGGAATCGATGTGATGCGTTCCAAGGGCGACCACACGTCCAAGGGCATCTTCGAATCGATCCTGGAGGACGAGGAGCATCACATCGACTATCTCGACACCCAACTGGAGCTGATCGAGAAATTGGGCGAGCCGCTCTACATCGCCCAGCTCATCGAGCAGCCGGACAGCTGATCCGGACCCGGGTCGCACAAGCCGGACGGCTCGGAATCACGCCGCTTCGGGCAGTACCGCCGGGACGGCGGTGACGACAGCCGGGGTGCCGCCCTCTCCGGGCGCGGCCGGGGTGCCGGCCTCCCCGAGGGCGGGAGGGCCCTGCTCCACCAGCTCACGCCGTGGGCATCCGCCGCGCCCCAGGAGCGACTGGATCTGCCGTACGCACGAGCCGCAGTCGGTGCCGGCCTTGCTGGCCGACGCGATCTGGCGGGGCGTGCACGCACCGGCTGCCGCGTGCTCCCTCACCTGTGTCTCGGTGATCCCGAAACATGAGCAGACGTACACGCGGTTCACCTCCCCGGCGGGATCGTTCCGTTCCTGACTGGAGCCACCCCCGACCAGGTCGGTGAGGCTAACCTAACCTTACCCGCCAGGTCCGGTTCGGAAAAGTCCGGAACGCACCGGTGGGGCACGGATCACATGCGATCCGCGCCCCACCGGTGTCGTGTTTCCGCTACTGGTCCCGGTACATCTCCGCGACCAGGAAGGCCAGGTCCAGCGACTGGCTGCGGTTGAGCCGCGGGTCGCAGGCCGTCTCGTAGCGCTGGTGCAGATCGTCGACGAAGATCTCGTCGCCGCCGCCCACGCACTCCGTGACATCGTCACCGGTCAGCTCGACATGGATACCGCCCGGGTGCGTGCCGAGCGCCTTGTGGACCTCGAAGAAGCCCTTGACCTCGTCGAGCACGTCGTCGAAGCGGCGGGTCTTGTGGCCCGAGGCCGCCTCGAAGGTGTTGCCGTGCATCGGGTCCGTCACCCAGGCCACCGTGGCACCGGAGGCGGTCACCTTCTCGACCAGCTCGGGGAGCTTGTCCCTGACCTTGTCGGCGCCCATCCGGACGATGAAGGTCAGTCGGCCCGGCTCGCGGTCCGGGTCGAGCCGGTCGATGTAGGTCAGCGCATCGTCGACGGTGGTCGTCGGGCCGAGCTTGATCCCGATCGGGTTCCTGATCTTCGAGGCGAACTCGATGTGCGCGCCGTCGAGCTGGCGGGTGCGCTCACCGATCCACAGCATGTGGGCCGACACGTCGTAGACCCCGCCGGTCCGGGAGTCGACCCGGGTCAGCGCCGACTCGTAGTCCAGCAGCAGCGCCTCGTGCGAGGCGTAGAACTCGACGGTGCGGAACTCGGCCGGGTCGGTGCCCGCCGCCTTCATGAAGTTCAGCGCGTTGTCGATCTCGCGGGCGAGCCGCTCGTAACGCTGGCCGGACGGGGACGACTTCACGAAGTCCTGGTTCCAGGCGTGCACCTGGCGCAGGTCTGCGTAGCCGCCGGTGGTGAAGGCGCGCACCAGGTTGAGCGTCGCGGCGGACGCGTGGTACATCCGCTTGAGGCGCTCGGGGTCGGGGATCCGGGACTTCTCGTCGAAGGCGAAGCCGTTGACCGAGTCGCCCCGGTACGTCGGCAGAGTCACGCCGTCGCGGGTCTCGGTGCCCTTGGAGCGCGGCTTCGAGTACTGCCCGGCGATCCTGCCGACCTTCACCACCGGCACGGACGCCGCGTACGTGAGGACCGCGCCCATCTGGAGGAGGGTCTTCAGCTTGTTCCTGATGTGATCCGCGGAGACGGCGTCGAACGCCTCGGCGCAGTCACCGCCCTGGAGCAGGAACGCCTCCCCCTTGGCGACGGCCGCCAGCCGGGCGCGCAGCTGGTCGCACTCGCCCGCGAAGACCAGCGGCGGATAGGTCTCCAGCTCGGCCACGACCTCACCCAGGGCTTCCTGGTCCGGATACTCCGGCTGCTGCGCAGCGGGAAGATCTTGCCAGGACGGCACATGCTCGGCGGAGTTCTCAGCGTTCACTGTCACGCGCTCCAGATTACGTGGTCAACCGCGCCGGCCGACGCGGCGCTCACAGTGTGGAACAGACCGCTCCCCCGGCGCATGCAGTATTCTGCGCCCCATGCTCGCGCAATCGCATCAGAACTGGTGGTGGCCCGCTCGTCCGGCGGTCCACTGATTCACGCGCGCACCACGAATCACGAAGGCCGCCCGAGGGGCGGCCTTCGGTGTTCTCCAGGTCCGGATGCCAGGTTCCCGGCCGGGGAAGCGGGCCGTTCCTCCCCCTCCCCGGAAGGAACACCGCAGATGAACACCGCCACAGGCGCCGCGCCCGGCCCCCGTACCGGTACCGGCTCCCGTACCGGCCTGCCCATGATCGACATGATCGACCGGCTGCTGGACGGCGACTGCCCGCCCTTCGCCCTGTTGCGCCGCCGCACCCCCGGCCGGGACCACGACACCGTCGAACTGCTCATCGGCTCCGTCCACGAGGCGGACCGGCTCGCGGATCTCCCGGCGGGCGACCGCCCCGCGCTGGCCCTGGTGCCGTTCCGGCAGATCAGGGAGCGCGGCTTCGACGTACGGGACGACGGGACGCCGCTGGCCGTGCTGGTCGCGGACGAGACGTACGAGCTGCCCCTCGGCGAGGTGCTCGACCGGCTGCCCGCGCACGCGGTACGGGTCGAGGGCGGCGCCTTCGACATCGACGACGAGCGGTACGCGGAGATCGTGCGGCGGGTCGTCGACGAGGAGATCGGCCGGGGCGAGGGCGCGAACTTCGTCATCCGCCGCACCTTCGGGGGCCGGATCCCCGGCTTCGGCCGCGCCGACGCCCTCGCGCTCTTCCGGCGGCTGCTCGTCGGGGAACAGGGTGCGTACTGGACGTTCCTGGTGCACACGGGCGGGCGCACGCTCGTGGGGGCCAGCCCCGAGGCGCATGTCCGGATGAGCGGCGGAACCGTCGTGATGAACCCGATCAGCGGGACCTTCCGCTATCCGGCCGGGAGCCCCGGACCCGAGGCGCTGCTGGAGTTCCTGGGCGACCGCAAGGAGACCGACGAACTCTCGATGGTCGTCGACGAGGAGCTGAAGATGATGTGCACGGTCGGGGACCGGGGCGGGGTGGTGGTCGGGCCCCGGCTCAAGGAGATGTCCCATCTCGCGCACACCGAGTACGAGCTGCGCGGGCGCTCCTCGCTCGATGTGCGCGAGGTGCTGAGGGAGACGATGTTCGCGGCGACGGTCACCGGCTCGCCGGTGCAGAACGCCTGCCGGGTCATCGAGCGCCACGAGGAGGGCGGGCGCGGCTACTACGCGGGCGCGCTCGCGCTCCTCGGGCGGGACGCCGGCGGGGCCCAGACCCTCGACTCCCCGATCCTGATCCGTACCGCCGACATCGACGCCGACGGCGCGCTGCGGGTGCCGGTCGGGGCCACGCTCGTACGCCACTCCCGGCCGGAGAGCGAGGTGGCGGAGACGCACGCCAAGGCGGCGGGGGTGCTGGCGGCGCTGGGGGTACGTCCGGGGCGCCCGCGCGCGGAGTCGGCGCGGCCCCGGCTCGCCGACGATCCGCGGGTACGGGCGGCGCTGGACGCGCGGCGCGCGGATCTCGCGCCGTTCTGGCTGCGGATGCGGGAGACCACGGCGGCGCCGTCGGGGCACGCGCTGATCGTCGACGGCGAGGACACCTTCACCGCGATGCTGGCGCACCTCCTGCGCTCCTCGGGGCTGGCCGTGACCGTACGGCGCTACGACGAGGCGGGGCTGCGGGAGACGGCGCTCGGGCACGCTGACGGGGTGGGGCCGGTGGTGCTGGGCCCTGGTCCCGGGGACCCGGCGGACACGGCGGACCCGAAGATGCGGTTGCTGCGCGGGCTGGCGGCGGAGTTGCTGGACGCGCCCGGCGGCCGGCGCCACGGGGTGCTCGGGGTCTGTCTGGGGCATGAGCTGCTGGCGGCGGAGCTGGGGCTGGAGACCGTACGCAAGCGGGCGCCGTACCAGGGCCTCCAGACCCGGATCGAGCTGTTCGGCCGGGAGGAGACGGTGGGCTTCTACAACAGCTTCACCGCTCGGTGCGACGACGCGGCGGCGGCGCGGCTCGCGGCGCGGGGTGTCGAGGTGAGCCGGGAGGCGGCGAGCGGGGAGGTGCACGCCCTGCGGGGAGCGGGGTTCGCCTCGGTGCAGTTCCACCCGGAGTCGGTGCTGACGCTGGACGGCCCGGGGATCGTGGCGGAGCTGCTGGCGGGGGCGGGAACGGGGACGGGTGTGACGACGGCGGTACGGCGGGGGTGACCGGAGGCCGGGCGGGCCGGTTCACGGGAGCCCGGCCGCCCGGCGGCTCCTCGCCACCGGGCTCCGCACCGCGACGAGCCGAGGCCGGGAGGCCGGGCGGGCGCCGTACCGGGACCCGCGGGGCGGCTCAGATGTCGTCGAGTCCGCGCTCGATCGCGTACCGCACCAGCTCGACGCGGTTGTGGAGTTGGAGCTTGCCGAGGGTGTTCTGGACGTGGTTCTGCACGGTGCGGTGCGAGATGACCAGCCGCTCGGCGATCTGCTTGTACGAGAGGCCCTTGGCGACCAGCCGCAGCACCTCCGTCTCGCGGTCGGTCAGTTCGGGCGCCCTCGGTTCGCCGGCGGCGGCCGGCGCGGGCTCCGAGGCGAGACGGCGGTACTCCCCGAGCACCAGTCCCGCGAGGCCCGGGGTGAAGACCGGGTCGCCCTCCGCGGTGCGGCGCACGGCGTCGGTCAACTCCTCCGTACTGGCCGACTTGAGCAGATAGCCGGTGGCGCCGGACTTGACCGCCTCCAGCACATCGGCGTGCTCACCGCTGGCGGAGAGCACCAGGACGCGCAGCCCGGCGAGGGAGCCGACCAGTTCCTTGCAGACCTGGACGCCGGGCATGCCCGGCAGGTTGAGGTCCAGGACGAGCACCCGCGGCATGGTGGCCCGCGCCCGGCGCACCGCCTGGGGGCCGTCCCCGGCGGTGGCGACGACATCGAAGCCCGCCGCCTCCAGGTCGCGGGCGACCGCGTCGCGCCACATCGGGTGGTCGTCGACCACCATCACCCGGATCGGCCCCTTGCCGCCGTCCCCGCCGCTGCCGCCGTCCGTCCCCGGTCCGGCCGCCCCGCCCGCGGTGTCCGTCATGCCCGTCGTGCTCCGCCGCTCGCTCATCGCTCCGTCTTTCCCCGTCCCCGTGACTCCGCCGACACGCGTGGAACCTTCAACTCGACTTCCGTGCCCTGTCCCGGCACCGAGACCAACTCGGCCGTACCGCCCAGGTCCCGCAGCCGGCCGCGGATCGAGAGGGCGACACCGAGCCGCCCCTCCCCCTCCGCCTGCGCGAGCCGGCCCTCCGGGATGCCGGGGCCGTCGTCCCGTACGGTCACGATCACTTCCTGTCCCCAGTCCTCGACCAGGATCCAGGCGCGGGCGTCCTCGCCCGCGTGTCTGCGCACATTGTCCAGGGCCGCGCCGACGGCCGCCGCCAGCTCCCGGGCCGCGGCGGGCTCCAGGACGACGGGGGCGCCCGGCTCGGAGAAGGTGACCCGGGAGCCGGCGTACGGCGCGAGCAGTGTCCGCAGGTCGCACGGACCGGAACCGGCGTCCTCCTCCGGTCCCCCGGTCGCCGGGCCGGCGCCGTCGGCCGGGTCGTCGGCGCCGCGGACGGCCGCGCCCCGTCCGGTGTCCTCCGAGAGGCGCGAGGCGGGCACCAGCCCGGTGGAGACCAGGGTCCGCAGGGCGATCTCCTGCTCCCCCGCCAGCCGGCCCAGCTCGGCCGCCTCGCCGCCCAGCGCCGTACCGCGGCGCTGCACCATGGCGAGGACCTGGAGGACGCTGTCGTGGATGTCGCGGGCCAGGCGCTCCCGTTCGCGGGTGGCGGCCTCGATCTCCAGAGCGCGGGCGAGGGTGCGCTCGGAGGCGCGGGCGACCTCCACGACGTACCCGATGGCGATGGAGGCGACCCACACGAGCAGCACGTTGTGCACGGTGTCCAGGGTGGGGTGGCCGCGCTCGATCAGATTGGCCGCGCCGACGAAGGTCGACGCGAAGGCGGCCCACCGCCAGCCGCCCTTGACGGCGAAGGCGAGGACCGATCCGGCGACCCATATCGACGGCAGGGTCAGGCCGTCGACGGAGCGGGCCTGGAGGTCGGCGAACGGGGTGAGCAGGATGCCGGTGAGGCCGATGGTGAGATCGGCGCCCAGGAAGCGCTTGGTGCAGCTCTCCGCGTTGGCGACCTTGGGGAGCGTGACGAGCGTCCAGACGGCCAGGACGGCGAGGAAGGACGCGGCGACCCACGGGCGTTCGAAGCGGGCGCGTTCGAAGACGAAGAGCAGCACCGCGTAGACCATCGTCAGGACGCGGTAGCCGCTCAGCGCGCGCCACAGCGGCTGCTCGACCGACATCCGCACCACACGCTCGCGCTTGGCCATGTCCCCTGCTTCCCCCCTGCCTTCCCCCAGGCGTTGCCGTGGGCGTTCCCGTAGGCGTCCGCCGACCGTCGGCCACCGGGCCGCAGGCCACCGGGCCGCCGCCTGCGGCCCGGTGGTGCGTGCCCTGCCGACGGCCCGCCGTGCGCGCTAACCGCCCGCGGGCGACGCGGCCTTCGCCGCGTCCGCGATCTGCCGCTTGGCCGCCGTGGCGTAGATGTCCACGTACTCCTGGCCGCCCAGCTTCATGATCTCGTACATCACCTCGTCGGTGACCGACCGCAGGATGAAGCGGTCGCCCTCCATGCCCTGGTAGCGCGTGAAGTCCAGCGGCTTGCCGATCCTGATCCCCGGGCGCATCAGCTTGGGGACGACCTTGCCGGGCGGCTGGATCTTCTCGGTGTCGATCATGGCTACGGGGATGACGGGCGCCCCGGTGGCGAGCGCCACGCGGGCCAGGCCGCCGGGCTTGCCCCGGTAGAGGCGGCCGTCGGGCGAGCGGGTGCCCTCGGGGTAGATGCCGAAGAGTTCGCCGTTCTCCAGGACCCTTATGCCGCTCTGGATCGCCGCCTCGCCCGCGCCGCGCCCGCCGGAGCGGTCCACGGGGAGCTGTCCGACGCCCTTGAAGAAGGCGGCGGTGAGTCTGCCCTTCACCCCGGGTGAGGTGAAGTACTCCGCCTTCGCGATGAAGGTGACCTTGCGGTCGAGCACCGCCGGGAGGAAGAACGAGTCCGAGAACGAGAGATGGTTGCTCGCGAGGATCGCCGGCCCCTCGGCGGGAATGTTCTCAAGTCCCTCCACCCAGGGCCTGAAGGCAAGCTTCAGCGACCCTCCGACGGAGAACTTCACTGCGCCGTAGATCAACTCGAATTCCTCCTGTGTGCTGTGGACAGACCTTAACCCGTGGGGTGCCCGCTCTCTCCTCCATGGGGCCGGTCGCGGGGCGTGCCGGGAGGTCCGGGGGAAGGGGCGGACGGACCTGGTCGGTGTCGGTCCGGTCGCGTACGGTGAAGTACACCTTCACGTACCCCTTCCCGAGTTTCCGAGCCTCACGAACAGGAGACCTTTGGTGCCGGTCCTTCCTGGAGCCGAGCCGTACCGCCATGAGGGCGGCGAGGTCGGCGTCCTCCTCTGTCACGGATTCACCGGTTCCCCCCAGTCGCTGCGTCCCTGGGCCGAATATCTGGCCGCGCGGGGGCTGACCGTGTCCCTGCCGCTGCTGCCGGGGCACGGCACGCGCTGGGAGGACATGCGGCTCACGGGGTGGCAGGACTGGTACGCGGAGGTGGACCGGGCTCTGCGGGAGCTGTTGGAGCGGTGCGAGCGGGTCTTCGTGCTGGGGCTGTCGATGGGCGGGGCGCTGGCGCTGCGGCTGGCGGCGAAGCACGGGCGGGCGGTCAGCGGGGTCGTCGTGGTCAATCCGGGGATCAAGGTGCACGGGGCGGCGGCGTACGCGCTGCCGGCCGTCCGCCATCTCGTGGCGACGACCAAGGGGGTGGCGAGCGACATCGCCA
Organism: Streptomyces sp. NPDC059092; assembly: GCF_042756365.1. NCBI lineage: Bacteria > Bacillati > Actinomycetota > Actinomycetes > Kitasatosporales > Streptomycetaceae > Streptomyces > Streptomyces sp. NPDC059092. The sequence continues at coordinate 63,058 of NZ_JBHZEJ010000032.1, read as the reverse complement.
AGGAGGGCAGCGCCGAGATCGGTTACGACCGGGTGCCGCTGCACTGCGCGCACTCGCTGCGGAACTTCTTCCGGCTGGTGGACGGGGAGCTGCCCCGGGTCAACCAGCCGCTGTTGCTGCTGCACAGCGCGGTGGACCATGTGGTGCCCCCGGCCGACTCGGCCAGGATCCTCGGCCGGGTCTCCTCGGCGGATGTTCGCGAGGTCCTGCTGGAACAGAGCTACCACGTCGCGACGTTGGACTATGACGCGGAGCGGATTTTCGAGGAGAGTCACGCGTTCATCGGCCGGCTCGCTCCGACTGTCGGGAAGAAGGGGAGCACCACCGGTGGCTGAGCATGACGCGAACCGCGAACCGCAGCCGATCGACGAGGAGGCGGCCTGGGCGGCGATCGTCGCCGGGTACGGCGAGGAGCCGGCGGATCCGCCGGGCGCCAAGCCGTTCAAGTCCGTCGAGGACCTCGCGCTGCTGGAGGGCGATCGGAACGGTACGAGATCCGGGCCGGACGGCCAGGACGCACTCGACCTCAACAGATCCGGCAGATCCGAGGGACCCGCCGGAACCGACGGACGTGACGGAGCTGACGGGCCGGACGGAACTGACGGCCTCGACGGTCCCGACGCCGGGAAGAAGGCGTCGGAGCCTCCGGGCCCGCTGAAGCCCCCGATGCCACCGGCCTCGGCAGCGGACGCGACCGGGGCCGCGACCGAGGCCGGGGCGAACGACGAGGGCACGAACGAAGACGGATCGAACGGAGCGAACGCGGCGAAGGACGGGGCCGAGGACCCGGAGTCCGGGAAGTCCGCGCTGGGCTCCTCGATCACCTTCGCGCCCGGTGTCGGCGGGCCGGGCATCGCCCTCCCCGGGGCCGGCGGTCCGCGCGACTACCGGCTCGCGGAGCCGGGGGACAACGACACCGACGACGAGGAAGGCCACTTCGTCCCGCCGGAGCCGCCCCCGCTGCCCGAGTCGGACGTGACGTCCAGGTTCGCCTGGCTCGCGGTGATCGGCGGCCCGGTGCTGATGCTGGTCGCTGTCCTGCTGAGCTGGGACATGACGTGGTGGCTGACCACGCTCTGCGTCGGCGGCTTCCTGGGCGGCTTCGCGACGCTGGTGGCGCGGATGGACCCGGACGACGACGAGAGCGACGACCCGGGCCGCGGCGCGGTCGTATGACCGCCCCGTAGCCGTGGCCGTGGCCGTTCCAGTAGCCGCCCCGTGCCGGACGGGGCTCCCCGGGTCCGATGAGGGAACGGACTTGAGGGAGCGGGCTCACGGCGCCGGTACGCGCAGGGCGGCGAGCACCGGAAGGTGGTCGGTGGCCGCCCGGAGGTCGGCCTCGGTGACGCCGGGCAGCCCGTGCGGCACCCCGCAGCCGAGGACGTCGACGCCCTCCGTGGCGAGGACCGCGTCGATGCGCTGGTGCGGACGGTCCGGGGTGGAGGTGTACTCGCCGCCCCACGGGCTGACCGCCCAGCCGTCCTGGAGCTTCCCGGCCAGCAGCCGGAAACCGCGGCCGGTGGGCCGGTCGTTGAGGTCGCCCGCCACCACCGCGTGCGGTACGTCCATCGCGGCCAGCCGGTCGAGCACCAGGCCGGCCTGCGCGTACCGCTCCGCGGCCTGGAGGCTGAGGTGGCAGCTCAGCACCGCGAGGCGGGCACGCCCGATCCGCACCACCGCCGTGGCGAAGCCGCGCCGGTGCAGACCGGGGGTGTGCGGCAGCAGGACGTCCTCGGCGCGTTCGACCATGACGCGCGGCGAGCACAGGAGCAGCGGCCCGGTCGCGGGCGCACCGCCGCCGAGCACCACGAGCCCGGTGTGCGCGGCCAGCCAGGCGGCCCGCCGGCGCCAGCGGAAGAAGCGGGGCGCCTCCTGCACGAAGACCAGATCGGGCGCGCAGGCGGTGATCACCCGCGCCAGCGCCGCGCGGTCGTCGCGCATCGAGCGGATGTTGTAGCTGAGCACCCGGATCACGGCCGAACCGTCCGGCTCGGTACGGGAGTCGGGGAGCGGGGGCAGGGGCGCGGGCGTCGCCATGGCCTAGACGATAGGCGAGGCGCGGTGTGGTGACGGGCCGGCGCGACCCGGCGTTTCACGGACGCACGCTCGTGTCCGTACGGCACCGTGCCCGCCGCCCCTCCCCGCGAGGGGGGCGGCGGGCACGTACGCCGATCGGCCGGGAGGGTGCGGATCAGCCCTGGCGGGCCAGGTCCGCGGCTCCCACCAGTCCGGCCTCGCCGCCCAGTTGGGCCGCGAGGACCTGCGCGTGCGGGCGCCACTCGCCGCCGATGAGCCAGCGCCGGAACGACTTGCGGATCGGGTCGAGGACGAGTTCGCCCTCGTCCGAGACGCCGCCGCCGACGATGAACGCGGACGGGTCGAACAGCGAGGCCAGGTCGGCCAGGCCCGCGCCCGCCCACCGGGCCAGCTCGCGGAAGGAGTCGACGGCCACCGGGTCGCCGGCCCGGGCGGCGGCGCTGATGTGCCGGCCCTCGATGCCCTCGATGGTGCCGTCGCCGAGACCGAGCAGGGTCTGCGCGTTCTCCGGCGTCGCGTTGGCGCGCTGCCTGGCATAGCGGACGAGGGCGCGCCCCGACGCGTACTGCTCCCAGCAGCCCTGGCTGCCACAGCCGCACAGCAGACCGTCAGGGACGACCCTGATGTGCCCGAACTCGGCGGCCACACCGAAGCGTCCGCGGCGCAGCTTGTTGCCGATGATGATGCCGCCACCGAGACCGGTGCCGAGCGTGATGCAGATGACGTCCTCGTGGCCCTGTCCCGCGCCGAAGCGGTACTCGCCCCAGGCGGCGGCGTTGGCGTCGTTCTCCACGACGACCGGGAGCCCGACCCGCTGCTCGACCTTGTCCTTGAGCGGTTCGTGGCGCCAGTTGATGTTCGGCGCGAAGAGGACGGTGGCGCGCTTGTCGTCGACGTAACCGGCGGCACCGATGCCGACGGCCTCGATCTGCTGCCCCTCGCCGGCGGCGGAGACCGCCGCGCAGATCGCGTCGACGATGCCTTCGGCGGTCTGCGGAGTGGGCACCTTGTGCGTCTCCAGGATGGTGCCCTCTTCGTCGACCACGCCCGCCGCGATCTTCGTGCCGCCGATGTCGACGCCGATGGTGAGTCCCATGTGTCCCTCAGTTTTCGGTCGAGCCCCGCTACGGGCAACGGTACCCGAGGGTGGGTGCCCGACCGGTCAGTCCAGGTCGATGCGGCCGTCAGGACCGGGCTTCTCGTCGCGGGGGTCGGTGGGGTCGTCGGACTTCTTCGTGTCCGGCCGTACGGTGCCGGGTTCCCCGGCCGGGTTCCCGGACGGTTCCTCGGAGGACTTCTCGGACGACGGGGCGGAGGAGCCCTGGGTCCAGCGGGCCTCCTGGCCCTCCACGGCGGAGCGGTACGCGGCGAGCAGTTCGCCGCCCGCCGCCGCGAGGTGGTCGAAGACCCCGGGGTTGCGCTCGATGACCGGTTCGACGGCCTGCTTGGCCTGCTGGACGAACTGCTGGACGGCGCCCTGCGCGGCCATGCCCAGCAGTGGGCTCTGGAACGCGGAGACCTTGTCGGCGACGGCGTCGAAGAGCTTGCGCAGCTCGTCGGCGGCGGAGCCGGGCGGGGGCCCGTAGGCGGCCCGGCGGCGGGCCTTCTCCTCTTCCAGGTCTTCCGCGCAAGCCGTGGCCCAGGCGTCCGAGTCGGCGGCGGGGCGCTCGGTGGCGTCGCTCATGGCGTACTCCTGCGTCAGGGGCAGAGCCTCCCGCCATGGGCAGCGGAAGGGTTCGTACCTTCGACGGTACCCGAACGGAGGTACGTCGTTCAGTGTCCGCGCGGCCACAGAGCGGGGTCGGGGGTGAATCTGACCCTCAGCACTCCGTCGGTGAGGGCGGCGCCGGTGACGGTGCAGCGGCGCAGCGCGGAGGGCAGCGGAACGATTCTCCGGAACGGGCCGACGGTCAGCAGGAGTTCGTCGTCCCTGCGGACGAGGTTCAGCTCGCTCTTGACGGCGCCGGGCAGCGGTACGCACCAGACGAGCAGATTCTCCTCCGCGAGCCGGTCCTCGACCGGCCAGGGAGTCCCGGCCGTCACCTCGGGGGCGGCCAGGGAAATGTCGGTCCCGGGCTCTCCGAAGGCGGTGCCCGTGGTGTCCAGCAGGGCGAGATCGTCGAGGCCCTGCGGATCGCGGCCGAGATGGCCGACCGGCCGCCGGGCCGCCGGCCACTCGGCGAGGTACTTGTGCTGCTGGGCGACGAGCGTCGCGAGCCAGGGGTCGGCGGTGTCGTGCGGCAGCAGGCGGTTGGGGACAGGGGTGTCGGCGCGCAGCCCGTACAGGGCGAGCGCGGTGCGCGCCGTGCGCAGCGCCCGCGCCGCGGCGGGTCCGGGCTCCGCGACGAGCCGTACGGTGGTCGCCGGGTCCTCGATCAGCCGCTGTACGGCGGCCAGTTCGGTATCCCAGCGGGCGGCGGTCTCGTACAGCGCCTGGGCGGGCATGGGTATCCCGGCGAGCTGGGCCATCATCGGGCGCAGCGCGCGGGCGGCCTGGCGTTCCTGGGGCAGCAGCCGGCGCAGGTAGCGGCGGAGCTGTTCGGGCAGGGCGAGCAGGGCGAGGGCGTCGCGCAGCGGCGGGAGGTCGACGACGAGGGTGTCCCAGTCGCCGGCGGCGGCCCTGCGCAGGGCCTGGAGCAGGGCGGACTGTTCGCTGCCGGGCAGCGGGGTGAGTTCCTCACCGGCGAGTCTGCGGGCGCCGAGCAGGTCGAGTCCGGCGGCGACCCGTTCCTGGAGGGCGAGGGTTTCCGTACGGAAGTGTTCGCCGGGGTCGACGCGGGCGGCCCACAGTCCGTCGGTCCCCACGGCGGCCGGGTCCGGGCCGACGGTGCCCGGGTCCAGGCCGAGGACGTCGTCGAGGGGGTCGGCGGAGAGCAGCAGGACGCGTCCGCCGCGGCGGACGGTGGCCAGCGCGGTGGCGGCGGCGATGGTGGTGCGGCCCGCGCCGCCGGGACCGGTGACGAGGACCGTACGCATCAGGGGTCAGGCCCCCGAGCCGGATTCGACGCGCTTCTTCAGGCCGTCGAGGGCGCGGTCGATGATGACCTTCTCCGCCTTGCGCTTGATCATGCCGAGCATCGGGATCTTGACGTCGACGGTCAGCCGGTAGGTGACCTCGGTGTGACCGCCGGCGACGGGCCTGAGCAGGTACGAGCCGTCGAGGGCGCGCAGCATCTGCGACTTGACGAGGGTCCAGCTCACCTCGTTGTCGCCGGTCCAGGTGTAGGCGAGGGTGTGGTCGTCCTTGATGGCGCCGGCGTCCAGCACCAGCCTGACCTGCTCGGCGCGGCCCCGGTCGTCGGTGGTGAGCACCTCGGCCTGCTTCACCTCGCCGGTCCAGTCCGGGTAGCGGGCGAAGTCGGCGATCACGCCCATGACGTCGGCCGGTGCCGCCTCGATCGTGATGCTCGAACTGGTGTGTTCCGCCATCGCCGTGTCCTCCGGTGCCGGTGCTGTTCCGGCTTCTGGGTCTGTGGTGTGCAGGCTATCGCGAGTGCGACGGTCACCATTCCATGGTCCACGGCCGCCCGGCCGAGGCGAAGTGCCCGACGTTCACGCACTCCGTGGCCCCCACACGCATCCGCTGTGCGAACGGCTGGTGGACATGGCCGAAGAGCGCGTACCGGGGCCGGGTCCTGCGGATGGCGTCCAGCAGGGCGCGGCTGCCGCGTTCGAAGCGGCGGGCGACGGTGTCGTACGTCAGCTCGGGCACCTCGGGCGGGATGTGCGAGCAGAGCACGTCGACCTCGCCGAGCGCCTCGACCTTGGCGGCGTACTCCTCGTCGGAGATCTCGTACGGCGTGCGCATGGGGGTGCGCAGCCCGCCGCCGACGAAGCCGAAGACCCGGCCGCCCAGTTCGACCCGGTCGCCGTCGAGCACGGTGATGCCCGGCCGTACGTACTCGGGCCAGAGGGACGGGATATCGACATTGCCGTAGGTGGCGTACGTCGGATCGGGCAGAACGGCGAAGAGTTCGGCGTACTGGCGTCGTACGGCCTGCTGGATCGCGGTCTCCTGGTCGAGATCGAGCGAGGCCCACAGCGCGCGGCCGAACTCCCTGGCCTCGTCGAAGCGGCGGGCGGTGCGCAGCTCCACGAGCCGGTCGGCGTTCGCGACGCCGAAGAGGTCGGGGAAGATCCCGCGCGAGTGGTCGGCGTAGTCCAGGAAGAGCACGAGATCGCCGAGCACGACGAGCGCGTCGGCGCCGTCCCCCGCCCGCGCGAGGTCCCTCGCGTTTCCGTGTACGTCGCTCACCACGTTGACCCGCATCCCCATACCCGCCATGGCGATCACCCTAGGGCCTCGCGTCCGCCGTCCCCCACGGCGGTGGAGGGTTCCCCGCGTAGACGGTGCCGGACCTGCGGTTACTTTCGCGGTGCGAAAGGAGTGGACTACTGTGCGCGAAGTACGTCAAAGGCGATGTGACGCAAGGAACATCTGGCCGGAAAACCCTATCGGTGGCAAGTACCGATGGGTAACGTCCGGGCAGTCCGGTCGTGCTCGTTCCCGTCGAGCACCTGCCTGATCTTGGACCGCAGCCGGCACGCACAACGCCGTGGCGCCGGCGCCCGATGAGGAGCAGCAGTCTTGCGCGAGTTCGGCCTTCCGGCCCTGTACGAGGTCCCCTCGGACGGCAATCTGACGGATCTCATCCGCCGCAATGCCGCTCAGCACCCCGATGTCGCGGTCCTGGGCCGCAAGGTGGCCGGGGCGTGGACCGATGTCACCGCCACACAGTTCCTCGCGGAGGTGCGGACCGTCGCGAAGGGGCTGATCGCGGCGGGGATCCGGCCGGGCGACCGGGTCGCGCTGATGTCGCGCACCCGCTTCGAGTGGGTGCAGTTCGACTTCGCGATCTGGAGCGCGGGGGCGGTCACCGTCCCGGTGTACGAGACCAGTTCGGCCGAGCAGGTGCAGTGGATCCTCGGTGACTCGGGCGCGGTCGCGGCGATCGTGGAGAGCGACGAGCACGCCGCGACGGTCGAGTCCGTGCGGGGCGCGCTGCCCGCGCTGCGCGACGTCTGGCAGCTCGACGCGGGCGCGCCCGGCCAGGGCGCGGTGGCGAAGCTGACGGCCGCCGGCGCGGAGGTCCCCGAGGCGACGGTCGACGAGCGGGCCGCGACGGCGAAGGCCGACGACCCGGCGACGATCGTGTACACCTCGGGCACCACCGGACGCCCCAAGGGGTGTGTGCTGACGCACCGCAGCTTCTTCGCGGAGTGCGGCAACGCGGTGGAACGCCTCAAACCCCTCTTCCGTACCGGCGAATGCTCCGTCCTCCTCTTCCTCCCCGCCGCGCATGTCTTCGGGCGGCTGGTCGAGGTGGCGGCCGTGATGGCGCCGATCAAGCTCGGCTGCGTACCGGACATCAAGAACCTGACCGAGGAACTGGCCACCTTCCGGCCGACGCTGATCCTCGGGGTGCCGCGCGTCTTCGAGAAGGTCTACAACGGGGCGCGCGCCAAGGCGCGGGCGGACGGGAAGGGCCGGATCTTCGACAAGGCGGCGCACACGGCGATCGCGTACAGCCGGGCGCTCCCCACCCCGCAGGGCCCGTCCCTGGGGCTCAGGATCCGCCACGCGGTCTTCGACCGGCTCGTCTACCGCAAGCTGCGCGCGGTACTCGGCGGGCGCGGCGAGTACGCGATCTCCGGCGGCGCCCCGCTGGGCGAGCGGCTGGGCCACTTCTACCGGGGCATCGGCTTCACGGTGCTGGAGGGGTACGGCCTGACGGAGTCCTGCGGGGCCAGCTCGTTCAACCCGTGGGACCGGCAGAAGATCGGCACGGTCGGCCAGCCCCTGCCGGGCTCGGTCGTCCGGATCGCCGACGACGGCGAGGTGCTGCTGCACGGCGAGCACCTGTTCACCGGGTACTGGAACAACGAGGCGGCGACGGCGGAGGCGCTGGCCGACGGCTGGTTCCACACCGGCGACATCGGCACGCTCGACGAGGACGGTTACCTCTCGATCACGGGCCGGAAGAAGGAGATCCTGGTCACGGCGGGCGGCAAGAACGTCGCGCCCGCGGTGATCGAGGACCGCATCAGGGCGCACGCCCTGGTGGCCGAGTGCATGGTCGTCGGCGACGGCCGCCCGTTCGTGGGCGCGCTGGTCACCCTGGACGAGGAGTTCCTCGCGCGCTGGGCGAAGGACCACGGCAAACCGGCCGACGCGACCGCGGCGACGCTGCGGCTCGACCCGGAGCTGCTGGCGGAGGTGCAGCGGGCGGTGGACGAGGGCAACGCGGCGGTGTCTAAGGCGGAGTCGGTACGGAAGTTCCGTGTCCTGACGGCGCAGTTCACGGAGGGCGCGGGGCACATCACCCCGTCGATGAAGCTGAAGCGGAACGTGGTGGCGAAGGACTTCGCGGACGAGATCGAGGCGATCTACCAGGGCTGACGGGCGGCCCGCACCACGCGCCCGGGGCCGCCCCGGGCGCGTGCCGTCAGAGCAGCAGGCGCAGCCGTTCCGCCAGGAGGTCCCAGCGCCAGCGTTCCTCCACCCAGGCGCGGCCGCGGTCGCCCATTCTGCGGCGCAGGTCCGGGTCCTGGAGCAGGGTGATGACGCGGTCGGCCGATTCCCGGGCGGCCAGTTCCGGTGGGCCGCCGTGGACCACCCAGCCCGTTTCGCCGTCCAGCACCGCGTCGGGCGCGCCGCCCGAGTCGCCCGCGACCACCGGGAGGCCGGTCGCCGAGGCCTCCAGGTAGACGATGCCCAGGCCCTCCACGTCGAGGCCGCCGCGGCGGGTGCGGCAGGGCATCGCGAAGACGTCGCCCGCGCCGAAGTGGGCGGGCAGCTCCGCCCAGGGGACGGCGCCGGTGAAGCGTACGGAGGCGGCGACGCCCGTGGTGTCGGCCAGCTTCCGCAGGTCGGCCTCGTACGGGCCGCCGCCCACGATCAGCAGGACCGCGTCCGGCACCCGGGCCAGGATCGCCGGCATCGCGCGGATCAGGGTGTCCTGGCCCTTGCGCGGCACCAGCCGGGAGACGCAGACGACGACGGGCCGGTCCGTGAGGCCGAGCGCGGCGCGTACGATCGCGCCGCCCGAGTCAGGGTGGAAGGTCTTCTCGTCGACGCCCGGCGGCAGCTGCCGCATGCGCGCGGCGGCCTCGGGCGTGAGCGCGGGCGCGATCCGCGACCGGGTGTAGTCGCCCAGATAGGTGATCGTGTCCGTGGACTCGCCGATGCGCCGCAGCAGTTGGCGGGAGGCGGGCAGTTGCGCCCAGCCCGCCTCGTGGCCGTGTGTGGTGGCGACCAGGCGCCGCGCGCCCGCCCTGCGCAGCGCGGGCGCCATCAGGCCGAGCGGGGCCGCCGCGCCGAACCAGACCGACTCGCAGCCGTGCTCGCGCAGCAGCCCGACCGCCTTGCGGGTGACGCGCGGGGTCGGCAGCAGCATCGTCGTACGGTCGCGTACGACGGTGAAGGGCTGCTCCGCGTCGAACGCGTCGGTGGCCTCGACGCCCTCGCGCCCCCGCTTCCAGGTGGACGCGTAGACGACGAGCCGTTCGGGGTCCAGGCGCAGCGCCATGTTGTGCAGGAACGCCTGGATGCCGCCCGGCCTGGGCGGAAAGTCATTGGTGACGATCAATGTCTTGTGCATCGCCGCCGACAGTACCGGGCCGCGACGCGGCCCCGCCTCATGGCTCCCGCACAGCCCGGACCGGCATCATGGCGTCCGCGGATTCTCGCAATCCGGACGAACCGGATGGGTGGTCGGCTCCCATCGAAGAGCGGGAAGGTCGGTCATGACGGGCACGCACGGCACCCGGGCCGCGATCATGGTGTGGACCCTCACCAGGGCGGCTCTGCTGCTCTGTGTGTTCAAGGTCGTCACGCTGCCGGGGCCCGACGTCACCAGCGACGTCTCGGTGATCTACCAGGGCTGGTACGAGGTGCTGAGGTCCGGCACGTATCCGCTGTCGGACGTGACCTGGCAGTATCCGCCCGCGGCGGCGCTGGCGGTCCTTTTCCCCGCCGTCCTGCCGTTCCTCGGCTACGCCTCGGCCTTCTTCGTGCTGGCCTTCCTCTGCGACGCGGCCGTCCTCGGGCTGCTGCTGCGCGCGGCCCGGGGCGCGGGCCGGTCGGCGCGGGGCGCGTGGGTGTGGGTGGCGGGCGTCCCGCTGCTGGGGCCGACCGCGTACGCCCGGTACGACGTGATGGTGACGGCGGTGGCGGTGGCCGCGCTGCTCGCCGGGGTGCGGCGGCCGAGGCTCCTGGGGGCGCTCGCGGCGTTCGGCGCGCTGCTGAAGGTGTGGCCGGCGCTGCTGCTGGTGGGGACCCCGCCGGGGCGGGTCACCCGCCGGGCGTGGACGAGCGCGGCGGTGACCGCGGCGCTGCTGACCGCGCTCGCCTGCGCCGCGCTCCCCGGCGCGCTGGCGTTCCTCACCTTCCAGCGCGACCGGGGCACGGAGGTCGAGTCGCTGGGCGCGCTGGTGTTCCAGGTGTGGCGGCACTTCGGCTGGGAGGGGGGCGTGCAGCTCAGCTACGGCTCGGTGGAGTTCGTCGGACCGTACGTCCGGCTGGTCAGCTCCGTGGCGCTGGCGCTGTCGGTGCTCGCCTTCGGCTGGCTGCTGGTGTGGCGGCTGCGGGCCCGTACGTATCCGGCCCGTACGGTGTGCGACGCGGCGTTCGTCGCGGTGCTGCTGTTCACCACCACGAGCCGGGTGATCAGCCCGCAGTACCTGCTCTGGCTGGTCGGGCTCGCCGCGGTCTGCTCCACGGCGCGGGCGAGCCGGATGACCGCGCCCGCGGTGCTGGTGGTGGCGGCGACGGGGGTGACGCTGCTCGAATTCCCGCTCGGGTTCGCCCATGTCGTGTCCGGGGACCCGCTCGGGGTGCTGCTGCTGTTCGTACGCAACGGTCTGCTGGTCGCCGCCACGCTGCTGGCCTGTGGGCGGCTGTGGCGGGAGACGGTCTCCGGGCCCCGGCGCGCCGCCGCCGCGGCGCACGTCAGCCCAGACGCCGCCGCACCCGATCGCGCCACAGCTCCGTGAGCCGTTCCGGCGTGGTGGACAGGACGTCGTGCGCGGCCTTCTCGACGGCGCCCGCGCGGCCCGGATGGGCGCCCACCGCGCGGTAGAAGGCGGTCAGTTTCTCCTCGCCCCACTCGGCGGCGATCAGCTCGCAGGCCAGCCAGCCGCCCTCGTACGCGCGGGCCAGCCGGTCCGCGTCGCCGCCGAACGCGAAGTCCGCGTCGGAGGGCAGCGCGGCGGGCGCCTCGCCGCGGCGTACGGCGCGCTGGAGTTCGGGGGCGATCCGCCCGGCGGTCAGGTCGCTCCGCCGGTACGCGGCCCAGTCGGCGAAGCCCTCGGAGAGCCAGGACGGGGTGGCGGCGGAGGTGGCCGTCCTGGTCGCCACGTGGGTGGTCTCGTGGGTCAGCACGATCCGCCGGCCGTGGACGCCGAGTTCCCCGTACGCCTCCGGGTTGACGACGACCCGGTCGGCCGGCGAGGCGCCGGAGCCGCCGGTCTCGCCCGTGGTGACCGCGGCGATGCCCCGGTAACCGGCGGCGGGCGCCCCCAGGAGCCCTCCCATGGCCGTCAGGTCGCCGGGCACCAGCAGCACCACCCGGCGCGCCCAGCGGCCCGGCCAGGCGGCGTCGACGGCCGGTACGGCGAGGTCGGCGGTGGCCGCGATCTCCCGCAGCCGCGCCCGGTCCTGCCCGACGCCCAGGACGAGGCAGCGGGCGCCCCGCACGGCCCGTACCGCGCCCTGCTCCCAGAGCTGGGCTCCACCGCCCGCACCTGGCCGGTCGGCGGACACGTACCAGCGGCCCGCGCGCTCGGTCAGCTCCAGCGCGCGGGGCGCGGAGAGAGGCGCGCTGTCGTGGCCGGTGAGCCGGTGGCGCAACTCGGCGCGTACGGTCGCCCGCGCGCCGGAGCGCCGTACCTCGGTGAGGTGGTACGTCCACGAGCCGAGGGGCACTTCGGCGAGGTTCCCGAACTCGGCGCGCGCGGTGGCGCGCAGGGCGTGCGCGGCGGGGTCGACGGCGGCCAGGTACGCGGCCTCGTCCCGGTCCAGGACGGCGGCGGCCCGGCGGTCGAGGGCCCGGCGGATCCCGTCCGTGGCCGTCGCTGCGGGGGTCGGGGCGCGCGCCGGGGCCGTACAGCCGGGTGCCAGGAGCAGCCCGGCCAGCAGCGGCAGAACGGCGCGCCGCCGCACCCCGCCGCCACTGGTACCGGCGCTGTCGTCACACTCCTGACCTGCCACGCCGCCGATCGTACGGGCCCTGCGCCCGCGCCTCAGACGCGTGTGACGGAGGAGACCGGCAGCATGCCGACCGGGTCGTAGCGCACGGAGGCGCCGGGGTACGGGGCGTGGATCACCTGGCCGTTGCCCACATACATCCCGATGTGGCTGGCGTCGTCGCGGTACGCCACCAGATCGCCGGGGCGCGCCTGGGAGAGCGGCACCCGCCCTCCCGCGTACCGCTGCGCCTGGGAGGTGCGCGGCAGGCCGACGCCTGCCTGCGCGTACGCCCACTGGGTGAGCCCGGAACAGTCGAAGCCCGAGGGCCCGTTGGCGCCCCACACATAGGGGCGCCCGACCGCGCGCTGGGCGGCCAGGACGGCCGCGGAGGCCCGCCCGGTGGCGGGCACCCCGGGTCCGGAGAGCGCGCCGGGCAGCTCGCCCCGGTCGGAGCGGGAGGCCCGGTCGTAGGAGACACGGTCGGCCTCGGTCAGGGTGTTGAGCAGGCGGCGCGCCTCGGCGAGCCTGCCCTCGACGGTGCGCTTGTGGCGGGCGACGGCGGCGCGGCTGCGCTCCAGCTCGGCGAGGTCGCGGGCGGCCTCGCTCCTTACCTGCCCGAGGCCGCGCTGGGCCAGGCCGAGTTCCTTCAGGGCGCCGGACTGGCGGGCGCCGACCCGGTCGAGGACGGCGGCCTTCTCCAGGTAGCTGTCCGGGTCGGAGGAGAGCAGCAGCGCGAGGGTGGGGTCGACGCCGCCCGCGCGGTACTGGGCGCCGGCGAGCGAACCGAGCGCGCCGCGCATCGCGTTGACGCGCTCCTGGCCGCGCGCCGCGCTGTCCTGCGCCGTGTCCAGCAGTGTCCGCAGCTCCGTGACGCGTTCGCCCGCCTTGTTGTACCGCTCGGTGGCCTTCTCGGCCTGCTCGAAGAGCCGGTCGACCTGGGCCCGGGTCGCGTCGGGCGTCGCCTGCGGGTCGGCGCCCGCCGGGGCGGCGCCGAGCGCGACGGCCGTCGTGGCCGCCGCGAGGGACACGGCGGCGACGGCACTGCCACGGGTGCCGGAACGCAGAGCAGCATGGCCGGACTGTGAGGGACGGCGATGGGACACCACGAGAAGCCGAACTCCCTTCCGCTGTACGCGCAGGCGCAGCCCTGCCGCCCGGTGGGCGGACCGCTGGCCGGTGCTGCGCGGAGCAGACAGTAGCCGGACGATCACGGGGCGGCCAACGACCGCCCCGCGCACACAAAGTGGCGCCCCGCCATAGACCTCAAGGTCATTGGCGGGGCGCGGGTGTCAGCGTGTGCGGCGGGAATTCCCTCGAATGGGCGGGTGTCGAGACGGAGATGACGGTCAGGACGTCAGGCCGGCCGTCGCCCGCCCGGCGGTCAGGCGATGCGCACACCGAACTGGAAGGGCATGTTCCCGATGGCCTCGTAGCGGACGCTGGCGCCCGGCTTGGGCGCGTGCAGCACCTGGCCGTTGCCCGCGTAGAAGCCGACGTGGTGCAGGTCGCCGTAGAAGATGACCAGGTCACCCTTCTGGAGCTGGCCCTGCGAGAGCCGCGAACCGGCGTTGGCCTGGGACTCGGAGGTCCGGGGGATGGAGACACCGGCCTGCGCGTACGCCCAGGAGGTGAGCCCGGAGCAGTCGAAGGAGCTGGGGCCCGAGGCGCCGTAGACGTACGGCGTGCCGATCTTGCCCTGCGCGGCGGCGAACGCGGCGGCGGCGCGGGACGAGGAGGCCGGGGTGTCCCCGAGGTCGGCGCGGGAGGACGTCGAGCCGCCGCCGCTGCCGGTGCTCCGGCTGGCGCGCTCCTCCTCGGCCTTGGCGAGGTCGGCCCGCTCCTTCTCGGTGAGCGAGTTGAGGAGCTTCTGCGCGGCGGTGAGCTTGCCCTGGACTTCCTTCTTCTTCTCGGTCAGCACCTTGCGGGTGTCCGCGAGGTCCTTGACCTTGCCCTGGGCTTCCTGGCGCTGCTGCGCGAGGGTCCGCTGCTTGTCCTGGATCCGCTTGAGCGACTCGGCCTGCTTGCCGCTGACCTGGTCGAGCGTGGACGCCTTCTCCAGGTAGCTGTCCGGGTCGGAGGAGAGGAAGAGCTGGAGCGCGGGGTCGATACCACCGGTGCGGTACTGGCTGCTGGCCATCAGGCCGAGGCCGTCGCGCATCTCGTTGAGCTCGTCCTGGCCGCGGGCGACCTTGTCCTGGAGGGCGCCGACCTGCTTCTCCAGCTTGTCCTGCGCCTCTTCGGCACCGTTGGCCTTCTCGGTGGCCTTCTCCGCGTCCTCGTAGAGCTTGTCGACCTTCTCCTTGACGTCGGCCTTGCTCGGCGTCGGGGCGGCGTTGGCGGCCTGGGAGGACAGCGCGACGGCAGCGGCGGCGGTCGCCGTGAGCACGGTCACCCTGGTGCGACTCGGGGGCTTGGGACGACGGTGGGACGCCACGGAGGCGAGCTCCTTCTTCCTCAGCCGCCTGCCGGTCCTTGGGGACGTCAGTCCCGGCTCCACGCGCACGGCTCCCCCGCGAACTGGGCCGAACTGCGTGAAAACGGCGGTTCCTTCGCCGTCACCCCGGATGGGTGATCAACCGCGCGAAGGTTCGAGGCCTGACCCTAGTGACCTTCTTGTGATCAGTTCAAATCCTTACAAGGAAAATCTCTGTCACGAAGCACATTATTTACAGACGCCGACGGACAGCCGATCGGCAATACACATGCAGTAGCGGACATTTGACGCCACGCCCATACAAGCAGTGGTCAATTCGGTCATTGCCACTGTTATTTGACCAGATGATGGCCAGACCTGAACGAAAGGCCCGAGACGCGCACGAAAGGCTCGGGACCCGCACAGAAGTCCCTGGACACGGGAAAGACCCCGAAACGCGAGGGGAAGACCCTAGACGCGCGAAAGCCGCTTCAGCAGCAGCGCGGACGCGACCGGTCTCGCGCCGGCCTTCGCGACGCCGTCCGCGACCTCGCGGTCGGTGGAGGCCACCACCACGGGACGCCCCGGCGGCTCCGCCCTGACGAGCTGACGGATCAACTCGTCCGCGGTCACCCCGGGCTTGGAGAAGAGCACCCGCACCCCGCGCGGCGGCGCGAGCAGCACCGGCGCGACCAGTTCCGCGCCGTCGAAGACACAGGTCATCTCGGCGCCGGTCTGCGCGGCGAGCATCGCGAGCCCGCCCAGCAGCCGCAGCCGCTGCTTCTCCAGCGGCATCGTCGGATAGCCGGTCTTGGTCACGTTGTAACCGTCGACGATCAGATGTGCCTGCGGAAGCGCCAGAAGCTGATCGAGCAGGGCCGGATCCATGTCGGACAGCGCACGCGCCGCCACATCCTTGGGCGACATCCGGCCGGGCTCCACCGCGTCGACCGTGTCGGCCGGCCGGCTCGCGGCGGGCGGCAGCGCCAGCTCACGCCGCAGCCCCTGGGCCGACTCCAGCACCGTGTCCAGCAGCAGCCGCAGCCGCATGTCCTCGACCGAGCGGCCCTCGCGAGCGGCCCTGCGGCTCGACTCGACCGTCGACTCCGCCTCCGCGAGCCGCGCCCTGATCCGGCGGGTCTCGCTCTCCGCCGCCGACACCTGGGCCGCGCTCTCCGCCCGGAGCGCCTCGGACTCCGTGCGCGTACGGCGCAGGGCGGCCTCTCCGCGCTTCACATCGCTCTGGGCGCTGCGCAGCTTGCGGTGGAGCGCCTCGGACTCCCTGCGCGCGGCGTCCAGCTCCGTACGCAGCCGCTCCGTCTCGCTCTTCGTCATCGACCGGGCGACGGCCAGCTCCTCGCGCAGCCGCTCCAGCTCACGCCGGGTCTCCTCGTCGGCACGCTCGGCGTCGGCACGCTGCGCCTCCTCACCGGCGGCGGCGACCAGCTTCACCCATCCGGGGGGCCTGAGCACGTAGGCGGCGGCGGCCACATCGACGGGGTCGGCGGCCGCGGGCGGGGATCCTGACTCCAGGGCGGCGGCCAGCTCCGGCTGGGCCTGGCCGATCCGCTCTCCGATCCGCTGCCGGAAGACCGGGTCGCTCTCCAGCGCGGCGGCCATCGCGTTGCCCGCGAATTTCGCACGCCTGTTCGGGGCGAAGCGCGCGTACTGCCGGAGCTGGGTGGGCAGCTCCGTAACGGTCAGCCCGCCGAAGGCGTCCGAGACGAGCGCGACGACCCTGCGCCGTACCCCGTCGGGGAGCGGTCGGTCGAGCGTCTCCGCGGCGTCACCGCCGGCCGCACCGGCCGGCTCAGCGCCACTCGCGGGCTGCTCCACGATCCGTCACCCCATCCAACCCTTACGGGCGGCTCCCTCAGGAACCGGCACCCGGCCTGTCCACCAGCTCGATCTGATCCACAGCGTTGCACCAACGGCACCGCACCGACTCGATGGTCTCACTGACCACCTCACGCTCCTCGGCCTTCGGCTCCCCGGCGAGGTCCAGATGGACGTACTCGACGACCTTCGACGAACGCGTCACATCGAACCGGGTCAGATTGCCGCACAAGGTGCAGCGCCAGCGGGTGGAGGCCGTGGGCTGCGGAACCGTCGGAGTTGCTGCCATCGTGCCGTCCTCTTTTCGTCGTCCCTATGCGGTGCCCCACGGTGCGGCGTCGAACCGCGGATGGCACCCGGCAACCCTACGGCCTCACGGCTCCCCCGCGATGCGGCGAGGCACTCTGCGCCATTAGGCACCGGTACGCCATGCTCTGTCCGTGAGCAAAAGGCGTACGGCGTACGGAGCGCCCCTGGTGACCTACGGGCTGATCGGCCTCTGCTGTCTGGTCTTCCTCCTCGGTCCGCTCTCGGGATTCACTCCCGCGTACGGAAAGGGCGACGCGCTGCTGGCCGCGCAGAGCGCCTATTTCGAACGGTGGGGCGTCATCCCGAGCGAGCTGACACGCGGCGATCCGCGCGCCCTGCTCACCCCGTTCACCGCCCTCTTCGTGCACGGAAGCTGGCTCCACCTGCTGGGGAACATGCTCTTCCTGCACGTCTTCGGCGCGATGACCGAGGAGCGGATGGGCCGCGCGACGTTCCTGCTCTTCTACCTCGCCACCGGCGCCCTCGCACTCCTCGTGTACGCGCTCGCGAACGCCTCCTCCTCCCAGACCCTGGTCGGGGCGTCGGGCGCGATCTCCGGGGTGCTCGGCGCGTTCCTGCACCTCTTTCCCCGGGCGCGGGTCACCAGCCTCTTCCCGTTCCTCTTCTTCCTGCCGCTACGTTTTCCCGCCTGGATCGTGCTGCTCTTCTGGTTCGCGCTCCAGTGGCTCGCCGCGCACGGCGCCGGAGCCGGCCCCGGCATCGCCTATCTGGCACACCTCGTGGGCTTCGGCGCGGGCTTCCTCCACGCCTGGGGACGGTACCGGCGTACCGCTAGAGTGAAGGCCCAGCCGGCGGCCACCGAGGGAGAACGCCAACCGTGATCACCGCGATCGTGCTCATCAAGACCAGCGTGGACAGGATCCCCGAGATCGCGGAGTCGGTCGCGGCGCTCGACAGCGTCAGCGAGGTCTTCTCGGTGACCGGTACGTACGATCTGATCGCCATGGTCCGGGTCGCCAAGCACGACGATCTGGCGGAGGTGATCCCCGGCCGGATCAGCAAGATCGCCGGTGTCGAGGGCACCGACACGCACGTCGCGTTCCGTACGTACTCCCAGCACGACCTGGAGGCGGCCTTCGCGATCGGACTCGACGCGTAGGACTCCTGGGACTCGACGCGCAGGCCCCGCCTCCGGCGGCTTCGTGACCTCGCGCGCCGGGGCCGGGGTACGCCGACCGGCGACCGTACCGGCTACGCGGCGGCGCCGTCCCGGTCCGGGACGCAGCGGCCGTCCTCCGTACGGTAGTTCCACCGCGCGCCGTCGCTCACCAGTTCCCGCACCGCCCGCACGAAGCGCTCCACGTGCTCGTCCGGCGTCCCCGCGCCGAAACTGACCCGGATCGCGTTGAGTGAGCGCTCACCCGGCTCGGCCTCCGGGGCACCGCACTCCCCCGGGTCCTGCGGCTCGCTGCCCAGCAGGGTCCTGACCAGCGGGTGGGCGCAGAACAGACCGTCCCGTACGCCGATGCCGTACTCGGCGGAGAGCGCGGCGGCGAAGTGCGAGCTGTTCCACCCCTCGACCACGAACGACAGGACGCCGACCCGCGCCGCGTCGTCGCCGAAGAGCGAGAGCACCTCGACCTCGGGCACCGCCGCGAGACCGGCGCGCACCTCGGCGACCAGCCGCTGTTCCCGGGCGGCCAGCGCGTCGAACCCGGCCTCGGTGAGCGCCTTGCACGCGGCGGCGATCGCGTAGACACCGATGACGTTGGGCGAGCCGGCCTCGTGCCGGGCGGCCGTGGTGTGCCAGTCGACGTCCACCCCGCCGTCGGCGCGGCGCGCCACCTTGCGGCTGGCACCGCCGCCCGCGAGGTACGGCTCCGCGGCCTGGAGCCAGTCGGCGCGGCCCGCGAGCACCCCGGAGCCGAACGGCGCGTACAGCTTGTGGCCGGAGAAGGCGATCCAGTCGACGTCGAGGTCCGCGATGTCCACGGCGTGGTGCGGTACGAGCTGCGCGGCGTCGAGGACGATCCGGGCGCCGTGGGCGTGCGCGGCGGCGGCCAGCTCCCGTACGGGCCACAGCTCACCGGTCACGTTGGACGCGCCCGTCACGCAGACCAGCGCCGGGCCCTGGGGATCGCGCGAGGCGAGCGCGCGCTCCAGGGTGGCGACCGCCTGGTCCGTGGTGCGCGGGGCGTTGAGGTAGGTGACGCGGGCGTCGCGCCAGGGCAGCAGGGAGGCGTGGTGCTCGGTCTCGAAGACGAAGACCTGGCAGTCGGCGGGCAGCGCGGCGGCCAGCAGGTTGAGCGAGTCGGTGGTGGAGCGGGTGAAGACGACCTGGTCGCCGGCGCGGCAGCCGAGGAACTCCGCGACCGTGCGGCGGCTGTTCTCGAAGAGGTCCGTGGAGAGCTGCGAGAGGTAGCCGGCGCCGCGGTGGACGCTGCCGTAGTACGGGGCGTACGCGGCGACGTCGTCCCACACCCGCTGGAGGGCCGGGGCGCTGGCCGCGTAGTCGAGCGCCGCGTACGTCACCTCGCCGCCGGTGACGAGCGGGACGGTCACGTCCGCGCCGAGCACCGGGAGGGGCGCTCCACAGGCGGGGTCGTCGGCGACAGCGGTGATGGTGGCGGAGGCGTTCGGGCGTGCGGACATGGCATTGTCTCCCGGCGAGAAAGGTCGGAACGGCTTCAAGACCCGCACGGCTCCACGACGGCATGGCGAAGCGGCGCCGGATACGGGGATGCCTCGACGCACGGGAACGGGCCGTGCGGAGGTGTGTTGAAGAAGGGCGTGAGAGTCCGGAAGGACTCAGCAGCCCTAACGCATTCGCTTGCTCACGAGACTGCTCCCTTGAGGACCAGGACCCCAAAGGTGGCAAGGGGTCCGCGCTTGCCGCAGACCTCGCTGCCTACGGCCTGGTCTTCACCCGGGGCACCCCGCCACGGACGGAGGGTTGCCGGACAGCGAGCCGGGGCCTTAATCGCTGTCACTCATGACCTTGGCCGAAAGTATGGCACAGGGGCGTGGACCGCCCAAGTCGCTGTCCGGGATGCGGGACAGGCGCGCGGAGCCGCCGCACACGGGAAGGGGCCGGGACGCGTGTTCCGCGTCCCGGCCCCTCTCCGTTCGGTCAGGCGTTGCTGGCCGCCACCCAGCGGGCCAGCGCGTCCCGCGCCGCCCCCGAGTCGATCGCCTCCGCGGCCCGCGCGATCCCCGCCACGATCTGCGTCTCCAGCGCGTCCGCCGTCGGGTCCAGCGCCACCAGCGCCGCCGCCGCGTTGAGCAGCACGGCCTCCCGTACGGGGCCGGCCTCACCCGCCAGCAGCCGGCGCGCGACATCGGCGTTGTACGAGGCGTCCGCGCCGCGCAGCGCCTCCACCGGGACCAGCTCCAGGCCGACGTCCCGCGGGTCGAAGGGCTGCTCGGTCACCCCGCCCTCCCGTACGGTCCAGACCCGCGAGGTCGCGGTGGTGGTCAGCTCGTCGAGCCCGTCGTCGCCGCGGAAGACCAGCGCCGAGTTGCCGCGGTCGGCGAGCACCCCGGCGACGATGGGCGCCATCCGCGCGTCCGCCACGCCCACGGCCTGGGACCTGACCCTGGCCGGGTTGGTGAGCGGGCCGAGGATGTTGAAGGTGGTCTGCGCGCCCAGCTCCTTGCGGGCCCTGGCCGCGTACCGCAGCGCCGGGTGGAACTTGACCGCGAAGCAGAACGTGATGCCCGCCTCCTCCGCGACCTCCACGACCCGCTGCGGCGTCAGCTCCAGATTGACGCCGAGCTTCTCCAGTACGTCGGAGGCGCCGCTCGCGGAGGACGAGGCGCGGTTGCCGTGCTTGACGACCTTGGCGCCCGTGCCCGCCACGACGATCGCGGACATCGTGGAGATGTTGACGGTCTTGGCGAGGTCGCCGCCGGTGCCGACGATGTCGACCGTACGACCGGGCACCTCGATGGTGTTGGCGTGCGCGTACATCGCGCGGACCAGCCCCGAGACCTCGTCGACGGTCTCGCCCTTCGCCCGCAGCGCGACCGCGAAGCCGGCGATCTGCGCGTCGGAGGCCTCCCCGCTCATGATGCGGTCCATGGCCCACGCCGTGTCCTCGGTGCCCAGGTCCTCGCCGCGCAGCAGGGGGTTCAGTACGCCGGGCCAGGTGCGGGCCGCCACGGTGTCGCCTCCGACGGGGGTAACAGCGCTCATGCTCGCTCCTGGGTGTCTGGGACGGCTGCGTGGGCCTGCGTACGGCGTGACGGCGTACGGCCCGGCCGCAAGCCTATCGGCGTCCGCCGCGCCGGGAGGAGAGGTGCCCGTACTGCGGACGCGGGGAGCCTCACGCCGCGGTACGCCGGACGGGTACGCCGGCGGTGGGCCGGTGGTACGCCGAAGGCCCCGGCCGGCTCCCTGGGGAGACCGGGCCGGGGCCCTCGGTGGTGGCGACCTGTGTCAGGCCGGGCGATCAGTGGTGGCCGTGGCCGCTGGTGATCTCCTCGTACTCCTCCGCGGTGGGCTTGGGAAGCTGGTTGTTCTCGCCGTAGTAGCCCTTGCTGAGCTTGACCCGGAGCTTCTCGACGGGCGACACCTTTCGGCGTACCCCGTTCTCGTCGACCTCGGGGCCGAGCTCGGCGGGCGCGTACTGCTCGTGCGCGGTCAGCTTGTGCAGGTCGCCCTGGTTCAGCGGGGTGTGGACCTCGACGAACTCACCGTGCGGCAGCCGCTTGATGACGCCGGACTCGCGTCCGTGCAGCACCTTCTCGGCGTCGCGTCGCTGGAGACCGATGCAGATCCGCTTGGTGACGATGAAGGCGATGACCGGTCCGGCGAAGAAGGCGATCCGGACGAACCAGGTGATCGCGTTGATCGACAGGTGGAAGTGCGTCGCCCACAGGTCGTTCCCGCCACCGACCAGCAGCACGAAGTACCAGGTCAGCCAGGCCACACCGAACGCCGTACGGGTCGGTACGTTGCGCGGCCGGTCCAGGATGTGGTGCTCGCGCTTGTCACCGGTGACCCAGGACTCGACGAACGGGTAGACCGCGATCGCGACCAGCACCAGCGGGAAGATGATCAGCGGGATGAAGACACCCAGGGCGAGGGTGTGTCCCCACGCGTTGATCTCCCAGCCCGGCATCACACGGATGAGGCCTTCGGAGAAGCCCATGTACCAGTCGGGCTGGGCTCCGGTGGAGACCTGGTCGGGCCGGTACGGGCCGAGGGCCCAGATCGGGTTGATCGTGGCGATGGCCGAGACGATCGCGATGACACCGAAGACCAGGAAGAAGAAGCCTCCGGCCTTGGCCATGTAGACCGGCAGCAGCGGCATGCCGACGACGTTGGTGTTCGTCTTGCCGGGGCCCGCGAACTGCGTGTGCTTGTGGTAGAAGACCAGGATCAGGTGGGCCACGACCAGGCCCAGCATGATGCCGGGCAGCAGCAGGATGTGGACCGAGTAGAACCGGGCCACGAAGTCGCCGCCGGGGAACTCGCCGCCGAACAGGAACATCGACAGGTACGTTCCGACGATCGGCACCGACAGGACCGCGCCCTGCATGAACCGCACACCGGTACCGGAGAGCAGGTCGTCCGGGAGCGAGTAGCCGGTGAACCCGGTGAACATGCCCAGGACGAAGAGCAGGAAGCCGAACAGCCAGTTGACCTCGCGCGGCTTGCGGAAGGCGCCCGTGAAGAAGACGCGCATCATGTGCACCATCATGGCCGCGAGGAAGATCAGCGCCGCCCAGTGGTGGATCTGCCGGATGAGCAGACCGCCGCGGACGTCGAAGCTGATGTCCAGCGTGGAGGCGAACGCCTCCGACATCATCACGCCCTGGAGCGGGACGTAACCGCCGTGGTACTCCACCTCGTTCATCGACGGGTGGAAGAACAGCGTCAGATACACACCCGTGAGGATGATGATGATGAAGCTGTAGAGGCAGATCTCCCCGAGCATGAAGGACCAGTGGTCCGGGAAGATCTTCCGCATGTTGGCCTTGGCCAGGCTGTAGATGCCCAGCCGGCCGTCCGCCCAGTCCGCCACCCGCTCGCCCGGGGGCGCTTTGCGGGCCTTGTCGTCCGTCGTGGCAGTGGTCGTCGTGGTACTCATCCGCGCTCCCAGAAGGCAGGGCCGACGGGCTCGGCGAAGTCGCCGAGTGCCTCAAGGTTGCCCTCCGCGTTCACACCGATCCGCAACTGCGGCAGGGCGTGACCGGCGGGGCCGAAGATGACGCGCGCGCCGTCGGAGAGGTCGAAGGTGGACTGGTGGCACGGGCAGAGCACGTGGTGTGTCTGCTGCTCGTACAGGCTGATCGGGCAACCGACGTGGGTGCAGATCTTCGAGAACGCCACGATCCCCTGGTGGGACCAGTCCAGCTCCTGCTTGTCCTTGATCTCGTCCGGCTGAATCCGGACGATCATCAGGGCGGCCTTGGCGATCTCCTTCTGGAACTCCTCGCTGTGCTGGTCCAGGCCCTCGGGCATGGCGAACGTCAGCGAGCCCGTGACGACGTCCTCGGGACGCAGCGGCTCCATCGTGTTCATGTTGATGAGCTGCTTGCCCCTGGCCCACAGCGTCGAACGGAGCTTCTTCTCGGGCAGCGGACCGAGGTCGCGCAGCAGCACGACGCCGGAGAGCGGTACGAGCGCCAGCGCGCCGAACATCGTGTTGCGGATCAGCTTGCGCCGGCCGAAGCCCGACTCGGCCGCACCCGCGGCGAAGTCCTGAAGGACCTTCGCCTTGACCTCGGGCGGCGCCTCGATCGGGTGCCGGTCGTCGGCGACCTCCACGTCCGACATCAGCGTGCGGGCCCAGTGGACCGCGCCGGCGCCGATGGCGAACAGGGCGACACCGAGGGTCACACCCAGCGAGAAGTGCAGGATGCTGACGTGCCCGAACGGGAAGATGAAGGCGCTCTTGTCGACCGGGAAGGCGACGAAGGAGGCGATGAACGCCACCGTCGCCACCATCGACAGCAGGAACAGGCCCGCGACGGTGCGCTCGGACCGCTTGGCCGCCCGCTCGTCGATGTCCTGGATCCGCGGTTTGTGGGCCGGCAGCCCCGGATCCGCGAAGGGATCGCCGGCGCGCTCCACCTCGCCGTGCGTGGCGTCGTGCCCGCTCGGCAGGTTCTCGTCTACTGAATTCTCTTGGCTACTCATGACTTCTTGGCCTTAGCGGTGTGGGCCGCGACCCAGACGGCAACGGCGATCAATGCGCCCAGTCCGAAGATCCAGGCGAACAGGCCCTCACTGACGGGGCCGAGGCCGCCGAGGGAGAGGCCGCCGGGGCTGACGGTCTCATCCCCGTTCACCGCCTTGACGTACGCGATGATGTCCTTCTTCTGCTGCTCCGGCATCGTGGAGTCGGGGAAGGAAGGCATGTTCTGCGGGCCGGTCTGCATGGCCTCGTAGATGTGCTTCGGATCCACGCCCTCAAGGCTCGGTGCGGTCTTGCCGTGTGTCAGCGCACCACCCTCACCGGTGAAGTTGTGGCACTGGGTGCAGTTGGTACGGAACAGATCGCCGCCCTTGGCGATGTCGGCACCGTCAGGGCTGTACTGCTTCTCGGTCGGCGTGATCGGACCGGCGCCGAGGGACGCGACGTACGCGGCGAGCTGGTCGATCTGCTTCTGGTCGTAGATGACCTTCTTCTTCGGTACCTGCGCGCCGGGCTGCTGGGCCGGCATCCGGCCGGTGCCGACCTGGAAGTCCACGGCGGCGGAGCCGACGCCGACCAGGCTCGGACCGTCGGAGGAACCCTGACCGCCGGTCCCGTGGCAGCTTGCGCAGCCGACCGAGTAGAGCTTCTTGCCCTCCTCGATGGCCAGGGACTGGGCGGTATCGTCAGCCTGCGCCTCGCTCGCGGGCGCGAACGCGGCGTACAGCCCCCCGGTGACCGCCAGCGCGAAGAGTAGGACGACGACCGCCGCCAGCGGATGGCGTCGTCGTGCGGAGAGCTTTTTCACGGATTACCCCGGTGTCAGGATCTTCTGCGTCGGTGCTTCTGGACTGTGTGCGTAGGGCGGCGCGCGTCGGGCGCGGCGCCCCGCTACTTGATCAAGTAGATCGTGGCGAAAAGGCCGATCCAGACGACATCGACGAAGTGCCAGTAATAGGACACGACGATGGCGGCGGTTGCCTGCTCGTGGGTGAACCTCTTGGCCGCGTAGGTCCTGCCCAGGACGAACAGGAACGCGATCAGACCCCCCGTCACGTGCAGACCGTGGAAGCCGGTGGTCAGATAGAACACCGAGCCGTACGGGTCGGAGGAGAGCGAGATGCCGTCCTTCTTGACCAGCTCGGTGTACTCGAGGACCTGGCCGCCGATGAAGATCGCGCCCATCACGAACGTGACCACGAACCACGCTCGGAGCTTCTTCACGTCACCGCGCTCGGCGGCGAAGACGCCGAGCTGACAGGTGAGCGAGGAGAGCACGAGGATCGTCGTGTTCGCCGTCGAGAACGGCACGTTCAGGGCATGGGCCATTTCCTTCCAGTACTCAGCCCCCATCACCGATCGCAGGGTGAAGTACATCGCGAAGAGGGCCGCGAAGAACATCAGCTCGGAACTCAGCCAAATGATGGTTCCGACACTGGTGAGGTTCGGCCGATTGACCGACGGGTGCGCGTGCCCGGTTTCTACTGTCGTTGCTGTCGCCACGACCGACATTATGTCGGTCGCTTATCCCGCGCTGACTCCCGGGGTGCCGTTCGGTGTGTCCATGGGCTGTGTCCAGCTCGAACAGCCCAGCGAAGGCCTGTCCTTACCCGTGCTGACACGGTGTCCGACGGAGTACGATCCGCGCATCGGTTCAGGGCCGTGGAGCCCTGGAGCCCCCGCAGACACCGATGTCACGGAGGAACAATGCAGCCGACCGCCACCGTGCTGGTCTACAGCGACGACGCGAACACCCGCGAGCAGGTCAGGCTGGCGGCGGGCCGGCGGCCGGCCGCCGATGTCCCACCGGTCACGTTCGTGGAGTGCGCGACCCTTCCCGCCGTCATCGAGCACCTGGACCGCGGCGGGATCGACGTCTGCGTGCTGGACGGCGAGACGGCCCCCGCGGGCGGGATGGGCGTCTCCCGGCAGATCAAGGACGAGATCTTCCACTGCCCGCCCGTGCTGCTGCTGATCGGCCGCCCGCAGGACGCCTGGCTGGCCACCTGGAGCCGCGCGGACGCCGCGGTGACCCTCCCGGTCGAACCGGTCGGCTTCGCGGACGCCCTGGCCTCCCTGCTGCGCTCCAGGCTCTCCGTGGAGGCCTGAGCCCGGCCCGCACGCACCGGACGGCGGACCCGGGGCTCAAAGGCCCCGGCGACCGCCGTCCGTGGGGCGCCAGGGCCTCTCCGGCACCAGGACCTCTCGGAGCCTAGTGCCTCTCGTTTGGATCTTGCCGGGCTCACGCGCCCGCAGCGACATCAGCCGCTGACGCGGCCAGATCCAAACGAAAGACCCTAGATCGCGGGGCGCAGCCGCGCCTGGTCGGCGGGTGAGCTGCCTTCCCTGGTGCCGGCCTGGAGGATGCTGCCCTTGCGCCAGTCGTCCCAGCTCACGTTCCAGTCGCCGTAGCCGTTGCCGAAGTCCTCCATGTAGTCACCGGCGCTGTTGATGACCTGGACGATGTCGCCCTCCTTGATGGTCTCGAAGAACCACGCGGCGTTGCCGGTGGACATGCCGGTGCAGCCGTGGCTGACGTTGGCCGCGCCCTGGGAGCCCACGGACCACGGGGCCGCGTGCACGTACTCGCCGCTCCAGGTGACCCGGGTCGCCCAGTAGACCGGCAGGTCGTACCCCTCGCCGCCGCCGATGCCGACGGTGGAGCCGCGCATCCGTACGAAGTACTCCTTGCCGAGCACGACCTTGATGCCGTTGCGGGTGGAGAAGCCCGGCTTCCCGGTGGTCACCGGGATGCTGTTGATCTCCTCGCCGTTGCGGTAGATCGTCATGGAGTGCGCCGAGGCGTCGGTGATCGCCTCGACCCTGTCGCCGATGGTGAGCTTCAGCGGCTTGGTGGCGCTGCCGTACAGCTTGTCCCCGATCTTCACCCCTTCGAGGTTGCTGACGGCGGTGATCTTGCTGTTCGCGGGCCAGTACTCCTTGGGGCGGAAGTGCATCGTCTCGTCGTCCACCCAGTGCCAGGTGCCGTCCTCGGCCGCGGGCGTGGAGCGCACCTTCAGGGAGCGTTCGATGACTTCCCTGGCCGCCTTGGACTTGACGGGCTCGCTGAGGGTGGCGGTGACCGGCTGGCCGACGCCGTACGTGCCCGCGTCGGGGCCGAACTCGACCTCCAGGGTCTTCTTCGCCTTCGCGGTGTCGAAGGTGAGCCGCCGGGAGCCGGGCTTGCCCTCCGCGTTCTCCGTGGCGACCCTGACGGTGTAGCGGGCACCGGCGGCCAGCGGGGCCGTGGAGTGCCAGCGCATCCCGTCGGCGGTGAGTTCACCCGCCAGGTAGTGGCCGCTCGCGTCGACGGCCGTGACGTCCGTGATGTGGCCGTCCCGGTTCTTGGAGATCACTTCGAGCGGCTTGTCGGGGTTCACCTTCTTGCCGCCCGGGGTGACGCTGAACACGATCTGGCCGTCGGCGTCGTACGGCTTGTCGGAGAGCGGGTGGGAGTCGGGGCCACCGCACGCGGTCGCACTCGCTCCGAGGGACACGACCAGTACGGTGCAGCTCAGGATGGCGCGCAGGCGTGGCGTGTGGTTCATGTGCTCACGTTAAGGAGATTCTCCGTCCGCAGCGCGACGGGTGACGCAAACGGGGGGCCCGGCCTCTCCTGGTCGGAGAGGCCGGGCCCCCTGAGTACGCCGTACGTGTTACTGGTTCTGGTTCTCACCGCGGTAGAACTCGAAGACCCAGCCCCACAGGCCGACCAGGATCAGCGGCAGGGAGAAGTACAGCAGCCACCAGCCGATGGCGATGGCCAGGAAGGCCAGCGCGCCACCGATGGCGAGCGAGAACGGCTGCCAGCTGTGCGGGGCGAAGAACCCGACCTCGCCGGACTCGTCCGCGACGTCGGCTTCCTTGTTGTCCTGTGCCAGCGCGTCCATCCGCCGGGCCGTGAAGGCCAGGTAGAAGCCGATCATCACGCTCAGGCCGAAGGCCAGGAACAGCGCCGTCGTACCGACCGGCTCCTTCGACCAGACGCCGTACACGATGGCCACGGCCAGGATGAAGACGCTCAGCCAGATGAACATCCTGCCTTGGATCTTCACTTGCCGGCCTCCTTGCCACCGGCGAGGGCGCCGGCCGCGGCCCCGTGGCCGGCGTTCTCAAGCTGGTCGAGTGCGGCGATCTCGGGGTGGTGCAGATCGAACGCGGGGGATTCCGAGCGGATGCGCGGCAGCGTGAGGAAGTTGTGCCGCGGCGGCGGGCAGGAAGTCGCCCATTCGAGTGAACGACCGTAGCCCCACGGGTCGTCGACCTCGATCTTCTTGCCGTACTTGGCGGTCTTCCAGACGTTGTAGAAGAACGGCAGTACCGACAGACCGAGCACGAACGAGCTGATCGTGGAGATGGTGTTCAGCGCGGTGAAACCGTCCGAGGCGAGGTAGTCCGCGTAGCGGCGCGGCATACCTTCGGCGCCCAGCCAGTGCTGGACGAGGAAGGTGCCGTGGAAGCCGATGAACAGTGTCCAGAAAGTGATCTTCCCGAGCCGCTCGTCGAGCATCTTGCCGGTGAACTTGGGCCACCAGAAGTGGAAGCCCGCGAACATCGCGAACACGACCGTCCCGAACACCACGTAGTGGAAGTGCGCCACCACGAAGTACGAGTCCGACACGTGGAAGTCCATGGGCGGGGAGGCGAGGATCACTCCGGTGAGTCCACCGAAGAGGAACGTCACCAGGAAGCCGACCGTCCAGAGCATCGGTGTCTCGAAGGACAGCGAGCCCTTCCACATCGTGCCGATCCAGTTGAAGAACTTCACGCCGGTCGGCACCGCGATGAGGAACGTCATGAACGAGAAGAACGGCAGCAGTACCCCGCCCGTCACGTACATGTGGTGCGCCCACACCGTCACCGACAGACCCGCGATGGAGATCGTCGCCGCCACCAGACCGATGTAACCGAACATCGGCTTCCGCGAGAAGACCGGAATCACTTCCGAGACGATCCCGAAGAACGGCAAGGCGATGATGTACACCTCCGGATGCCCGAAGAACCAGAACAGGTGTTGCCAGAGCAACGCCCCGCCGTTGGCCGCGTCGAACACATGCGCACCGAACTTGCGGTCCGCCTCCAGCGCGAAGAGCGCCGCCGCCAGCACCGGGAACGCCAGCAGGACCAGGACACCGGTCAGCAGCACGTTCCACGTGAAGATCGGCATGCGGAACATCGTCATGCCCGGCGCCCGCATGCAGATGATCGTGGTGATGAAGTTGACCGACCCCAGGATCGTCCCGAACCCGGAGAACGCCAGACCCATGATCCACAGATCGGCACCGATCCCCGGCGAACGCACGGCGTCCGACAGCGGGGAGTAGGCGAACCACCCGAAGTCAGCCGCACCCTGCGGGGTGATGAAACCGCTCACCGCGATCAGCGAACCGAAGAGGTACAGCCAGTACGCGAACATGTTCAGCCGCGGGAACGCCACGTCGGGCGCACCGATCTGGAGCGGCATGATCCAGTTCGCGAAACCCGCGAACAAAGGCGTCGCGAACATCAGCAGCATGATCGTGCCGTGCATCGTGAACGCCTGGTTGAACTGCTCGTTCGACATGATCTGCGTACCCGGGCGGGCCAGCTCGGCGCGCATGAAGAGCGCCATCACCCCGCCGATGCAGAAGAACGCGAACGACGTGATCAGATACATCGTGCCGATCGTCTTGTGGTCGGTGGTGGTCAACCACCGCACGACCACATTGCCCGGCTGTTTGCGCCGTACCGGCAGCTCGTTCTCGTACGAGTCCTCTGCTGCTGCGGCGGCACCCTGAGGTTCGTTGAGGATGCTCACAGTTTGTTCGTCTCCGCATTCCTGGCCGGATCCGTCTGCGCGATGCCCGACGGGATGTAGCCGTTCTGGCCCTTCTTGGCCAGCTCTTCCAGGTGCTTCTGGTAGCGCTCCGGAGAGACCACCTTGACGTTGAAGAGCATCCGCGAGTGGTCGACACCGCAGAGCTCGGCGCACTTACCGAGGAAGGTGCCCTCCTGGTTCGGGGTGACCTCGAAGGAGTTGGTGTGCCCCGGGATGACGTCCTGCTTCATCAGGAACGGCACCACCCAGAAGGAGTGGATGACGTCACGCGAGGTCAGGATGAACCGGACCTTCTCGCCCTTGGGCAGCCACAGCGTCGGACCCGGGTTGTTGGTCTGCGGGTTCCGCGTGCCGGGGACGCCGTAGTCGTAGACGCCCTCCGCACCCTTGGGGAAGTCCTTCGTGAACCGGTTGGGGATGGCGTCGAGCTCCTTGGGGACCTCGTTGCCCGTGGCGGGGTTGCCGTCCACGTTCTCGATGTAGTTGAAGCCCCAGCTCCACTGGTAGCCGACCACGTTGACCGTGTGGGCCGGCTTCGCGGAAAGGCTGAGGAGCTTCGACTCGTCCCGTGCGGTGAAGTAGAAGAGCACCGACACGATGATGAGCGGGACCACGGTGTACAGCGCCTCGATGGGCATGTTGTACCGGGTCTGCGGAGGTACCTCCACCTTGGTACGGCTGCGCCGGTGGAAGATGACGCTCCACACGATCAGTCCCCATACCAGTACGCCCGTGATGAGCGCTGCCGCCCACGAGCCCTGCCAGAGGGAGAGGATCCGGGGAGCCTCCTCCGTCACCGGGGTGGGCATTCCAAGGCGGGGGAAGTCCTTGTATGTGCAACCCGTGGAGGTCGCGAGGATCAGGCCCGCAGTCAGCACCTGTGGCAGCTTCCGCCGCATCGGGCGCCGCGACGAGCGGTCGGAGCCGTTGGGACTCACGTAGCGCCTTCCCGAGAGTCTCGCCCGCGCGACCGGCTGCGGCCGTCTCGTGGTCGGTCGCCGACCCTGACGCGGGCGGGGGTGTGGATGTTTATGCGGACCAAACCCTACTGGACGCGTTTTCAGGGTGTGCGGGGAGGGTGCCCAACGCGCCGCCCGACTCCTCGAAGGGGTGGACTGTGCTATTCCGAGGCGCCCGCGCGCCTCGAACGGCCGCCCCGGCTCCGCTTCTGACGCCCCCTCCGGCGGCGCGTTAGCGTGGCGGCGTGCCCTACTTCGACGCCGCATCCTCCGCCCCGCTGCACCCCGTGGCCCGGCAGGCCCTTCAGGCTTCCCTGGACGAGGGGTGGGCGGACCCCGCCCGGCTCCACCGCGAGGGGCGACGAGCCGGACTGCTGCTGGACGCGGCCCGGGAGGCCGCGGCGGAGGCCGTCGGCTGCCGCCCCGACGAACTCGTCTTCACTCCTTCGGGGACACATGCGGTGCACGCCGGGATGTCGGGCGTGTTGGCGGGCCGGCGGCGGGTCGGGCTCGGGGTGACGGTCTCCGCCGTCGAGCACTCCTCGGTGCTCCACGCCGCCGCCGCCCACGAGGCCGCGACCGGCGGCGCGGTGACCGAGGTGCCGGTGGACCGGTTCGGGGCGGTGATGCCCGACACGTACGCCGACGCCCTGCGCGAGGACACGGCGCTGGCCTGCCTCCAGTCCGCCAACCACGAGGTGGGTACGGAGCAGCCGGTGGCCGAGGTCGCCGAGGTGTGCCGCAGCCGGGGCGTCCCGCTGCTGGTGGACGCGGCGCAGTCGCTGGGCTGGGGCCCGGTGGAGGGCGCCTGGTCGCTGCTGACGGCGAGCGCCCACAAGTGGGGCGGTCCGGCCGGCGTGGGGCTGCTGGCCGTGCGCAAGGGGGTCAGGTTCGCGCCGCGCGGCCCGGCCGACGAGCGGGAGTCGGGGCGCTCCCCCGGCTTCCAGAACATTCCGGCGATCGTGGCGGCGGCGGCCTCGCTGCGCGCGGTGCGGGCGGAGGCGGCGGCCGAGGCGGTCAGGCTGCGGGCGCTGGTGGACCGGATCAGGGCGCGGGTGCCTGAGCTGGTGCCCGATGTGGAGGTGGTGGGGCATCCGGAGCGCCGGCTTCCGCACCTCGTGACGTTCTCCTGTCTCTATGTCGACGGGGAGGCGCTGCTCCACGAGCTGGACCGGGCGGACTTCTCGGTCTCCTCGGGGTCGTCCTGTACGAGCAGCACGCTGACGCCGTCCCATGTGCTGCGCGCGATGGGCGTGTTGTCGGAGGGAAACGTCCGGATCTCGCTGCCCTCGGGAACGCCGGAGGCGGAGGTGGACCGGTTCCTGGAGGTGCTGCCGGGGGTGGTCTCCGGCGTACGGGAGAAGCTGGGGGCTCCGGCCGGGTCCGGCGGGGGTGGGGCCGTGGAGCCGGACGCCGCGGCGGGTGAGACGGCGGGTCCGGTGGCGGATCCGGCTCGTACAGCGGGTCCGGCCGACGTGCGGGCCTCGCTGGTGGTGGACGCGCTCGGGCGGCGCTGTCCGATCCCGGTCATCGAGCTGGCCAAGGTGTTCGGCGAGGTGCCCGTGGGCGGGACGGTGACCGTGCTCTCGGACGACGAGGCGGCGCGGCTGGACATCCCGGCGTGGTGCGGGATGCGCGGGCAGGAGTACGTGGGTGAGCAGCCGGCGGACCACGGTGTCGCGTATGTGGTCCGCCGGGTGTCGTGAGGCCCGGGGGTGCTTGGGCCAAGTGCGCCCGGGCCAGGTGCGCCTACGCCAGGTGTGCCTGGACCTCTGCCGCCGCGTCGTGGCCGTACGCCTTGGTGAAGCGCTCCATGAAGCGCGTCCTGGCCAGGGTGTACTCCTGGGTGCCGACCGTCTCGATGACGAGGGTGGCGAGCATGCAGCCGACCTGCGCCGCGCGCTCCAGGCCGACACCCCAGACGAGACCGGAGAGGAACCCGGCGCGGAACGCGTCGCCGACGCCGGTCGGGTCGGCCTTCGCCTCCTCCTCCGGGCAGCCGACGAGGATCGGCTCCTCGCCGACGCGGTCGATCCGGACGCCGTTCTTGCCGAGCGTCGTGACGCGGTGGCCGACGCGGGAGAGGATCTCGGCGTCGGTCCAGCCCGTCTTGGCCTCGATGAGCCCCTTCTCGTACTCGTTGGAGAAGAGGTACGTGGCGCCGTCGAGGAGGGTGCGGATCTCCTCGCCCTCCATGCGCGCGATCTGCTGCGAGAAGTCCGCGCCGAACGGGATGGAGCGCGTACGGCACTCCTCGGTGTGCCGGAGCATGGCCTCCGGGTCGTCGGCGCCGATCACGACGAGGTCGAGACCGCCGACGCGGTCGGCGACCTTCTTCAGCTCGATCTGGCGGGCCTCGCTCATGGCGCCCGCGTAGAAGGAGCCGAGCTGATTGTGGTCGGCGTCCGTCGTACAGACGAAGCGCGCGGTGTGCAGGACCTCGGAGATCCGTACGGAGGCGGTGTCGACGCCGTGCCGGTCGAGCCAGGCGCGGTACTCGTCGAAGTCCTGGCCGGCCGCGCCGACCAGGATGGGGCCGGTGCCGAGCTGACCCATGCCGAAGGCGATGTTCGCGCCGACACCGCCCCTGCGCACCTCTAGGTTGTCGACCAGGAAGGAGAGGGAGACCGTGTGGAGCTGATCCGCGACGAGCTGGTCCGCGAAACGGCCGGAGAAGGTCATCAGATGGTCGGTGGCGATGGAGCCGGTGACTGCGATTCGCACGGCGTGAACGCTCCTGATGAGGGAGAACGGTGGACAGTTCACGCTACCGGTTCGCGGCACTCTCCCCTAAGCCGCAGTTCGGACCGCCCGGAACAATGTCGGCCACCCGGAAGAAGGCCCGATGGAATGTCCGGATAGGGCGTTCGCACCCGAACGGGGTAACTCCTGCCCCGGACGGCTCCACCGGGGAACCACACGCCGCCCTCTTCCGTCCCACCGGTGCCGGAGCACGGCACACGGAGACGAAGGAGCGCAGTGGTGACCAGCACGGAGCGGCCCGACGAGAACACAGCCGACGGCGCTGACCGCCCGCGCGGAAGGCGTTCACCGTTCGCCGTCGCCGCGGTGGCGACGGCGGTCCTGATCGCGGGAGGCGGGGGCGCGTATTTCGCCACGAGCGCCTTCGGCAACTCCGGCGGTGGAAGCGGCGCGAGCGGCGAGGGCGGTGGCGGTACGGGCGACGGGAACCCGCCGCCGCTCGCGCTGGACGCCACCGCGGCGGACCCGGGCCCGGGCCCTGGTACGGGCTCCGCGGACGCCCCTCCGCCCGCCATCGCGCCCGGTGAGCCGGATCCGCGCGGGGTGGTCTACCGCGCCACGGGCGAGCTGCCCGCGGGACCGGACACCGCCCGCGTCTACCGTACGAGCGGCACGGTCCCCGCGGCGGACGTGGCCCGGCTGGCGAAGGCGTTCGGGATGACGGGCGCGCCCCGGTCGGACGGCGCGTCCTGGAAGGTCGGCACGGACAAGGACGGCTCGGGCCCGCTGCTGCGGGTCGCCAAGCAGGCGCCGGGTGCGTGGACGTTCGCGGAGTTCGGCGCGGCGCCGGGCGGCGACAACTGCGTCAAGGGCAGGAGCTGCCCGAGCGGCGGCGGCGCGGGAACGGGCGCGTCGGGCAGCGGCTCCTTCGCGCCGGGCAGCGAGGACGGCGCGGTCGGCGAGGCGGCGGCGAAGAAGGCCGCGGCACCGGTGCTGAAGGCGCTGCGCCAGGACGACGCGGACATCGACGCGAGCCGGCTCATGGGCGCGGTCCGGGTGGTCAACGCGGACCCGGTGATCGGCGGGCTGCCCACGTACGGCTGGTCGACGGCTATCCAGGTGGACCCCGACGGCCGGGTGACCGGCGGTTACGGGCAGCTCACCACCCCGGAGCGGAGTGACGCGTATCCGGTGATCAGCGCGGCGGAGGCGCTGAAGGCGCTGAACAGGCCGGCGCGGGGCGCGGGTTCGGGCGCCGGTTCCGGCTCCGGCGCCGGCCGGATCGGCGGCTGCGCGACGCCGGTACCGCTGGACGAGAGCAGGGCGGCGACGGGAGCCGACGTACCGCCGGCGCTCCCGTGCGCGACGAAGAGCGGCGCGGCGGCAGAGAAGGCCCCGGAGTCCGTGGAGATCACGAAGGCGGTCTTCGGACTCGCGATGCGGTCGGTGGACGGACGCGGGGCGCTCGTACCGTCCTGGCTGTTCGAGGTGGCGCCGGGTGACGGCTCCGCGCCGTACACGGTCACACACCCCGCCGTCGCGCCGAAGTTCCTGAAGAAGGCGGCACCGAAGCCCCCGCCCGCGCACGAGGAGGCGCCCGGCACGTCCCCGGCGCCGCGCGCCACGTCGTACGAGGCCGACGGGCGGACCCTGACGGTGCACTTCACGGGCGGCGTGTGCAGCACGTACGCGGCGACGGCGGACGAGAGCGGCACGGCCGTGAAGGTGCGGCTGACCGTCACCGACCCCGACCCCGAGCGGGTCTGCATCGCCCTGGCCAAGGAGCAGTCCGTCAAGGTGACGCTGGACAAGCCGCTGGGCGACCGGCAGGTGGTGGAGACCACGACGGGCGAGAAGATCGCGCGCCACTGAGGCCACGCGGAGCCGGTGAGGGCCACCGCGTACATCGGTAAGGGCCGCGTACGTACACGCAAGGCGGCGGGGCTCCCCTGGAGGGGAGCGCCGCCGCCTTTCGTGTACGTGACCGCTGCCGCGGGTGAGTCCTAGCTGAAGGAGTCACCGCAGGCGCAGGAGCCCGTCGCGTTCGGGTTGTCGATCGTGAAGCCCTGCTTCTCGATCGTGTCGACGAAGTCGATCGAGGCGCCGCCCAGGTAGGGGGCGCTCATCCGGTCGGTGACGACCTTGACGCCGTCGAAGTCCTTGACGACATCGCCGTCGAGGGAGCGCTCGTCGAAGAACAGCTGGTAGCGGAGGCCGGAGCAGCCGCCGGGCTGGACCGCGACGCGCAGGGCGAGGTCGTCCCGGCCTTCCTGGTCCAGCAGTGCCTTCACCTTGCCCGCGGCGGCGTCGGACAGGAGGATGCCGTCGCTCACGGTGGTGGTCTCGTCCGATACGGACATCTGCTTCTCTCCCGGGTTGTACGGACTGCTTGCCGACAGTGCAACCTGCTCGGCCACGGATTCATTCCGGGCGCCGGCGCGTGTCTTTCCCTCCTTCATGCTCGCACACCGGGCGCCGGGCCGGAATGCGTCACATCGACGCTATGGCCATCGTCAACGTGACATGAAGCGGCTATGATAGATAGCGTCAATGAGACGAAAAGGCTCGTCTGCTGAGAAGAAAGGGTGCGTGACGTGACCACGGCCCAGCCCGTTCAGGATCTCGCCGTCCAGGATCTCGGCGTCCAGCCGACCCCCCTCGCCCTGCTGCTGCTCGGCAGGGAGGCCGACCCGCGCAGCGAGCGCGGCGTGGAGTGCCCCGGCGACCTGCCCTCCCCGTCCGACCCGGACCTGGTGGCGCGCGCCCGTGCGGCGAAGGAGAAGCTCGGGGAGAAGGTGTTCGTCCTCGGCCACCACTACCAGCGCGACGAGGTCATCCAGTTCGCCGATGTCACCGGCGACTCCTTCAAGCTCGCCAAGGACGCGGCGGCGCGGCCGGCCGCCGAGTACATCGTCTTCTGCGGTGTGCACTTCATGGCCGAGTCCGCGGACATCCTGACGACCGACGACCAGAAGGTCGTCCTGCCGGACCTCGCGGCGGGCTGCTCCATGGCGGACATGGCGACGGCGGAGCAGGTCGCCGAGTGCTGGGACGTGCTGACCGACGCGGGCACAGCCGAGCGGGTCGTCCCCGTCTCGTACATGAACTCCTCGGCGGACATCAAGGCGTTCACCGGCCGGCACGGCGGCACGATCTGCACCTCCTCGAACGCCGAGCGCGCGCTGAACTGGGCCTTCGAACAGGGCGAGCAGGTGCTCTTCCTGCCCGACCAGCACCTGGGGCGCAACACGGCGGTGCGTGACCTGGGGCTGTCGCTCGACGACTGCGTCCTCTACAACCCGCACAAACCGAACGGCGGCCTCACGCGGCAGGAGCTGCGGGACGCCAAGATGATCCTGTGGCGCGGCCACTGCTCGGTGCACGGGCGCTTCTCGCTGGACTCCGTACGTGACGTACGGGAGCGGATCCCCGGCGTGAACGTGCTGGTGCACCCGGAGTGCAAGCACGAGGTCGTGGCGGCGGCGGACCACGTCGGCTCGACCGAGTACATCATCAAGGCGCTGGAGGCGGCCCCGGCCGGCTCGAAGTGGGCGATCGGTACGGAGCTGAACCTCGTACAGCGCCTGGCGAATCGTTTCGCCCCGGAGGGCAAGGAGATCGTCTTCCTCGACCGTACGGTCTGCTTCTGCTCCACGATGAACCGGATCGACCTGCCGCACCTGGTGTGGACGCTGGAGTCGCTGGCCGAGGGCAACGAGGTCAACCGCATCCAGGTCGACAAGGAGACGGCGGAGTTCGCGCAGCTCGCGCTGGAGCGGATGCTGGCGCTGCCGTAGGCGGTGCGGTAGCCGTAAACGGAGCCGCTGCCGTGGGCGGGCGGCGTACGGAGACGGGGAGGACCCCCTCCCCGTACGCCGCCCGTCCCGTTCTCCGCTCCAGAGTGGCGATCACACCGGCCAGGTGTTCCGAGCCCCGGGGGTCATCCCCGCCCGCTCCGCCATGGCAGCCGGTTGGCCACACCAATCCCCCTGTTCGTCCCGGTTCTCTTCTCCCTTTTCCGTTCCGGACATCAGAGGTCGTCGTACCGTGCCCCGAAACCGGCTCACCGCCGCACTCGTCCTGCTCTGTTTCGTCGGTCCGCTCTCCACCGACATGTATCTGCCGGCCTTTCCCCGGATGGCCGCCGAGCTGCGCACGGACGCCTCGGGCGTACAGCTCACGCTCACCGCGTTCCTGGTCGGCATGGCGCTCGGCCATCTCGTGCTCGGCCCGCTCTCCGACCGTTACGGACGGCGGACCCCGCTGCTCGCGGGCGCGGCGGTCTGCACCGTGGCCACCGCGCTCTGCGCCCTCGCCCCCGGGCTCGGCGCGCTGATCGCGCTCCGGCTGGCCGCCGGGTTCAGCGGGGCCGCGGGGGTCGTCGTCGGGCGTGCCGTGGTCGCGGACGTCGCTTCGGGCGCGGCGGCGGCGCGGCTGCTGGGCGTGCTGATGACCCTGGCGGGCCTCGCGCCGGTCCTCGCCCCGCTCGCGGGCGGCGCGGTGATCGGCGCGGCCGGCTGGCGCGGGGTGTTCGGGGTACTGGCCGGGGTGTCGCTGCTGGCCCTGGCCGCCGTGGCCGTCGCCGTACCGGAGACCCTGCCGCGGGAGCGGCGCCGGGCGGGCGGGCGCGGCGCGTTGCTCCGTACGGTACGCACGGTGGCGGGCGACCGCGCGTACACCGGCTACGCGCTGACGTTCTCCTTCGCCTTCGGCGCGCTGTTCTGCTACGTCGCGGGGTCACCGTTCCTGCTCCAGGACGTGCTGGGGCTGGGTGTCGGCGTCTCGTCCGTGGTCTTCTCGGGCGGCGCGGTGGTCATGGCGCTCTCCGGCGCCGCGTCGGCGCGGCTGGTGGGCCGGGTCGCGCCGGAACGGCTGGTGCGGCGTGGTCTGCAGGCGCTGTGGGCGGCGGCGCTGGCGCTGCTCGCGGCGGCCGGATCGGGGGCGCCGGCGCTCGCCACGTATCTGCCGCTGGTGACGGTGTTCTGCGGCGGCCTGGGGCTGGTGCTGGCCAACGCGGCGTCGCTGGCGGTCGCGCGCGTCCCGGACGCGGCGGGCACCGGGTCGGCCCTGCTGGGTACGGCGCAGAGCGCGGTGGGCGCGGCGGTGGCGCCGCTGGCGGGTGTGGGCGGGGCGGGGTCGGCGGTGCCGGCGTTCGCGGGGATGGCGGTGTGCGGCGGGGTGGCACTCCTGGCGGCACGGAGTGCGGAGCGCGGCGGGTGACGGGCCTCTTACGGAGCGGTGTCGCCGTCGCCCTTGCCGCCGTCGCCCGCCGTGGACATACCACTCGCACGAGCGATGCCCTCGACCGTCCGTTCGTCGCTGCGACGCCTGCCCTGCTGGGCCTCCAACTTGTCCCGCATGGCCCGCAGTTTGGCCGGATCGGCGGCCACCTCAGGGGGGACCAGCGACATGGCGCCCTTGGTGTGCTCGCCGTCACCGAGATGAGCGACGACGTGGTCGGCCCGGTCCTCGTGACCGGGCTGTGTCGCGCCGATCAGACCCATCAGGCTGAGGAACTCCTGCTGGAGCTCCGGCGTGAACAACTCCCGCTCGGGGCCGTCCATGTGCAGCCGTACGGTGCCACCCCCGGCTTCGGCCCACATGCGGATGATCTCCATGAGCAGGTCGAACTGCTCGCCGGGCATCCGGGCCCGAAGGGTCTCCACGTAGAGCGCGTAGCGGGCGCGTGCGATGTCGGCGGGGTTCTCCTCGGCCGGGTTCTCGTACGCGTCGGGCATGGCCCCTCCTCGGTGAGGCTCCGTCAGTTCCGCGAGCTCCGCCCGCACCGGTGGCGGCGGGCTCCTTCGACGGTACCGCAACGAGTAGGGCACACCGTGCGGCGTGATGACGGATCAGGCCCCGGCCGGCCGCGCCGCGGACGGGCCCCGCGGTTCGCCGCCGCGTCCGTGGCGTTCACCGCGTCCTTCTGTCGGGCGAGCGTCCCGGACGGGTGTGCGACCACGTCGTGCGTCATGGCCCGGGCGCTGCCGAGGTAGCGGGCGGGGGCGCAGAGCTCCTTGCTGCGGGCGGCGCCGAGGGTACGTACCCAAACGCGGCCACCGGCCGGGTCCGTTCCACCCGCGTGCCCGTCCCCGGGTGGCGCGAGACGGGACCGCCCGTCTCCAGTTGCCGCAGGGCCCGGCGCGGGGTCTCCCGCGGCACCTTGCACGAGGAGGCCAGTTCGGGTTCGGCCGGGAGCAGGGAGCCGACGGCCCGCTCTCCGCCCGCGAGCCGGGACATGAGGTCGCTCGCGATGACCGCATACCGTGGCTCACCCACGACAGGCCCCCAGGGAAATCAGCAGGACAACAGGGGCGGAGTCCAGATCAGCCCGCCGACCGTCCGCTCAGCACAGTGCCCCGGAGCGGACCGCTGTGCGCGGCCGCTCCGGGGCACTCCCACCCGATCGGGGTCAGGCGTTCGCCGGCTCCGGGGTGTGCTCCGCGTCCGCGTCCTCAGAGGCGGGCGGGTTCTCGTTCGGGGCCCGCTTCGCGGCCTTCTTCTTCGCGCGGCGCTCCTTGCGGAGTTCCACCATCGCGTACAGCGTCGGCACCAGCAGCAGCGTCAGCAGCGTCGACGACAGCAGGCCGCCGATCACGACCACCGCGAGCGGCTGGCCGATGAAGCCGCCCTCGCCCGTGACACCGAGGGCCATCGGGATCAGCGCGAAGATCGTGGCCAGGGCCGTCATCAGGATCGGGCGGAGCCGGTGACGGCCGCCCTCGATGACCGCTTCCACGACACCCAGGCCCTGGTCGCGGTACTGGTTGATCAGGTCGATCAGGACGATCGCGTTGGTCACCACGATGCCGATCAGCATCAGCATGCCGATCATCGCCGGGATGCCCAGCGGCGTACCCGTCACGATCAGCAGCCCGATCGCGCCCGTCGCCGCGAACGGGACGGAGACCAGCAGGATCAGCGGCTGGATCAGCGACCGGAAGGTCGCCACCAGGAGCATGAACACGATCGCGATGGCCGCGAGCATGGCCAGGCCAAGCTTCAGGAACGCGTCGTCCTGGTCCGCCGAGACGCCGCCGATGGTGGCGGTGGCGCCCTCGGGCAGGTCCAGGGCGTTGATCTTCGTCTGGAGTTCGGTGCTGACCGCTCCCGTGTTGTCACCGACCGGCCGCGCGGTGATCGTCGCGGCGCGCGCGCCGTCGATCCGGGTCATCGAGACCGGCCCGGGGACCAGCTCGACATCGGCGATCTGACCGAGCTTCACCGGGCCGAGCGGCAGGTTCTTCAGCTCGGCGATCGTCGTGGCGGGCTTGTCGGAGGTGACGACGACATCGCGCTCACTGTCGTCCAGCATCGCCGTGCCGGACGGGGTGCCGCGTACGGCCTGGCCGACGGCCGCACCGAGCGTGGTGTCGCTGAAACCGGCTTCGGCCGCCTTCGAGTTGGCCTTGACCGAGATACGGGGGATGCTCTGCGCCAGGTCGCTCTCGACGTCGGTGACGTCGTCGAGACCGGCGACCGCGTCCCGTACCCGCTCCGCCGCCTTGTTGAGGGTGTCCGCCTCGGACGCCTTGACCACGACGCTCAGGTTCTGGTCGCCGAAGCCACCGCCCGCGCCGATCGTCGTGGTGCCGATGGAGTCGAGCTGGGCCAGCTCCTTCTCCAGGTGCTCCGTGGTCCGCTCGGACGTCGCCGCGTCCTTCAGGGTCACCTGGTACGACGCCTGGTTGGCGCCCGTACCGCCGCCGAAGGCCGCCATGAAGCCGGACGAACCGACGGTGACCTGGTAGTCCTTGACCTCGTCCGAGCCGGCGAGAACCTTCTCGACCTTCTTCGCCGCGGCGTCGGCCGTCTCCAGGCTGGTGCCCGGCGCCAACTCCTGCTTGATGGAGAGGACTTCCTGCTCGCCCTGGTCGAAGAAGTTGGTCTTGAGCAGCGGCGCCATGCCGAACGTGGCGAGCAGGACGACGACCGCGATGCCCAGGCTGGCGATCCGGCGCCGGGTCGCGAACCGGAGGACCGGGACGTACAGCCGCTGGAGCCTGCTGCTGGTCTCCTTCTCCTCCGCCAGGCGGCGCGCCTCGTCGGGGCCGACCCCGACGATCTCCTTCGGCGGCTTGAGGAACCAGTACGAGAGCACCGGGACCACGGTGAGCGAGACGATCAGCGAGGCGATCAGGGCCGCGGACACGGTGAGCGAGAACGAGCTGAACAACTCACCGACCATGCCGCCCACGAGGCCGATCGGCAGGAACACCGCGACGGTGGTGAGCGTGGAGGCGGTGACCGCGCCCGCGACCTCGCGGACCGCGGTGAGGATCGCCTTCTCGCGCTCCTCGCCGTAGCCGAGGTGGCGCTTGATGTTCTCCAGGACGACGATCGAGTCGTCGACGACGCGGCCGATCGCGATGGTCAGCGCGCCGAGGGTGAGCATGTTGAGCGACAGGTCACGCGTCCACAGCACGATCAGCGCGAGGACGATCGACAGCGGGATGGAGACCGCGGTGACGATGGTGGAGCGCAGCGACGCGAGGAAGACCAGGATCACGAGGACCGCGAAGAGCAGGCCGAGCGCGCCCTCGGTGGTCAGGCCCGAGATGGACTTGGAGACCTCGGGGCCCTGGTCGGTGACGACGGTGAGGGTGGCGCCGGCGCCGAGGTCCTTGCGGAGGTCGGGCAGCTTCTCCTTGACCGCGTCCGAGATGGCGACGGCGCTGCCGTCCTTGTCCATCGTGACGGCTACCGCGAGGCTGGGCTTGCCGTTCGTACGGGTCAGCGCGGTCGCGGCGGACTGGGTCTGCTCGACCTCGGCGATGTCACCGAGGCGTACCGGGGACGGTGCCGTACCCGCGCCGCCGGAGCCGCCGGCCGCGCCCGCGGCGGGTGCGATCCGCAGGTCCTCGATCTGCTTGAGGGAGGTGTAGCCGCCGCCGACCTGCACCGTACGGCTCTTGCCGTCCTCGGTGAAGGAGCCCGCGGGCATCGTCGCGCCGCCCGCCTTGAGGGCCTCGGAGAGCGACATGGCGTTGAGGCCCGCCGCGGCGAGCTTCCTGTCGTCGGGCGTGACGGAGACCTGGAGGTCCCTGACGCCGTCGACGGTGACCTGGCCGGTGCCCTCGATGTCCTGGAGGGCCGGGACGACGGAGCGGTCGAGCTGGTCGGCCAGCGCCTGCTGGTCCTTGTCGGAGGTGACGGCGAGGACGACGGTCGGGATGTCGTCCGTCGAGCCGGCGATGACCTGCGGGTCGACCGTGGCCGGGAGCTGCGACCTGGCGCGGTTCACGGCCTGCTGGACGTCGGCGACGAGCTGCTTCGTACCGCTGTCGCCGAAGTCGAAGCTCGCCATGACGAGGGCGTTGCCCTCGCTGGCGGTGGAGGTGACGGTCTGGATCCCGTCGACGGTCTTGATGGAGTTCTCAAGCGGTTCGACGACCTGCTTCTCGACCACATCGGGGGAGGCGCCCTGGTAGGGAGCGAGCACCGAGACCATCGGGAGTTCGATGGAGGGCAGCAACTGCTGCTTGAGCTGCGGTATCGCGATCGCTCCGAAGAGCAGCGCGATGATAGACATCAGCCCTATCAGGGCCCTTTGCGCGAGGCTGAATTTTGCCAGCCAGGACATGGGGTCTCTCTTCTGTGGTGTACGCGGCAGGCGGGCGGTGCGGCCCGGCCGTGGAGGCACGGCCTACGCCTCCGACGGAGGACGGCAACGGCCCTCTCCATACGATCAACCATTCGAGAGCCGGATCCGTCGCCCCAAGGTGCCTTTCCTTACGCCCCGCATACCGCGCCTGGAGTAGTCGGACCCGGTGTCCTACTCCACCCTTGGACGTACAAGGCCCGATTCGTAGGCGATGACGACAAGTTGGGCACGGTCCCGGGCGCCGAGTTTCGCCATCGCCCGGTTCACATGGGTCTTGACCGTCAGCGGACTGACTTCGAGGCGCTCCCCGATCTCGTCGTTGGAGTGGCCGCCCGCGACGAGGACGAGCACCTCGCGCTCCCGCACCGTGAGGGCCGCCAGCCGCTCGCTGTGGCGGGCCGCCGTCTCCTGGTCCTCCGGGCGTCCGGCGCTCTGCGCGAGGAAGGTGGCGATCAGGCCCTTGGTCGCGGCGGGCGACAGCAGGGCGTCGCCCGCGGCGGCGATCCGGATGGCGTTGAGCAGTTCGTCGGGCTCGGCGCCCTTGCCGAGGAAGCCGGAGGCTCCGGCGCGCAGCGACTGCACCACGTACTCGTCGACCTCGAAGGTGGTCAGCATGACGACATGCACGCCGGCCAGCTCCAGGTCGGCGCTGATCGTACGGGTGGCGGCGAGGCCGTCCGTACCGGGCATCCGGATGTCCATGAGGACGACGTCGGGTCGGGTGGCGCGGG
This sequence comes from Streptomyces sp. NPDC059092, assembly GCF_042756365.1. Lineage (NCBI taxonomy): Bacteria > Bacillati > Actinomycetota > Actinomycetes > Kitasatosporales > Streptomycetaceae > Streptomyces > Streptomyces sp. NPDC059092. The sequence continues at coordinate 19,353 of NZ_JBHZEJ010000032.1, read as the reverse complement.
CGAGCGCGACGGCCTGCGCGCCGTCGGCGGCCTCACCGACGACCTCCATGTCGGGCTCGGAGTCGACCAGCACGCGGAACGCGCTGCGCAGCAGTGCCTGGTCGTCGGCGAGCAGTACCCGGATCGTCACGCGTTCTCTCCCGTACGGTTCATGACCGGCAGTATCGCCTGGGTACGGAAGCCGCCGCCGTAGCGGGGTCCCGCGGTGAGGGTGCCTCCGAGGGCGGTGACGCGCTCGCGCATGCCGATGAGGCCGTGCCCGCCGCTGTCGCCGTCCGCCGCCGTCGCGTCCCCGGCGGCGGCGTTGCCCGTACCGTCGTCCAGGACGGTGATCTCCACGGTGGGGCCCACCCGTACGACGCTGACCTCGGCCTTCGCTCCCCCGCCCGCGTGCTTGCGCACATTGGTCAGGGCCTCCTGGATGATCCGGTACGCGGCGAGGTCGACGGCGGCGGGCAGTTCCCGCCCGGGGTCCGACGCGCCGTTCGCCGCGAACTGCACGGGCAGGCCCGCGTGGCGGAACGTGTCGAGCAGCCCGTCGAGCTGAGCGAGCCCCGGGGCCGGTTCCGTGGGGGCCGCCGGGTCACCGGACTGCCGGAGCAGGCCGACCGTGGCGCGCAGTTCGTTGAGCGCGGAACGGCTGGCCTGCCGTACGTGGGCGAGGGCTTCCTTGGCCTGGTCTGGCCGCTTGTCCATGACGTGGGAGGCGACGCCCGCCTGCACATTGACCAGCGCGATGTGGTGGGCGACGACATCGTGCAGATCCCGGGCGATCCGCAGCCGCTCCTCGGCGACCCGCCGACGGGCCTCCTCCTCCCGGGTGCGTTCCGCGCGCTCGGCGCGCTCCCGGATGGCGTCGACGAAGGCACGCCGGCTGCGTACGGCGTCTCCCGCGGCGCCCGCCATCCCCGTCCAGGCGAGGATCCCCAGGTTCTCCTGCGAGTACCAGGGCCCGGGGCCGAGCCCCATCGCCACCGCCGCGAGCACGCTCATGGTGGCGAACCCGACGCGCCAGGTGGTGGGGCGGTCGGTGCGGGCGGCGACGGTGTAGAGCGCGAGGACGGCGCACATGAACACCGGGGCGGGCGGCTGGGTCGTGATCAGTTCGATCAGGGTCAGCAGACCGGCGCCCACGAGGACGAGCATGGGCGCACGGCGCCGGAAGACCAGCGCGGCGGCACCGAGCACCACGAGCACGAGGCCGAGCGTGGTGGGGGTGCGGGCCTCGAAGGAGGGCACGCCGTCACCCCGGTGCGGCTCGGCGAACGAGCCGATGACCATGCAGACCAGGGCCCCTGCGGCGAGCACACCGTCGGCGGCGAGAGGATGGGCGCGGGCCCAGCGCCGCACACGCGCGAACACACTACCGAGAGAGGTCACGCCGCCCAACGGTACGGTGCGCGCCGGGCCCCCGGTGCCCGCCGGGGAAGACCGGTCTCACACGGCGAACGGTATGGGGTGGACCTCGTCCGCCCGGTGGCCGGCGCGCTCATGGACGCGCTGCACGGCCTCGGCCGAGGGCGCCTCGGAGAGGCAGAAGACATCGCCGGAGGCCGGGTCGGCCCAGGCGTGCTGGAAGTGGACGTTCTCCTGGCTCTCGACGGCGAGGTCGGCGTTGTGGGCCTCCCGGAGCTGGTCACCGGTGATGTCGCGCATGCCGTGGTGGATGTCCATGAACGTGGCCATCGGACTCGTACCTCCAACTGACTGGGCCCCCCTTATCGGGTCCTCTGCCCCCTTCTGAGCCCCCCCTGCCCTTCCATGGTGCGCCGGAGAGCACCCTGCCGCAGAACGGCCCCGGACCACGGGGTCCCGTCCCATCGCCGGGCAGTACGGCAACCTCACCGCAGCCGAGCCAGGCCACCCCTCACCTCACCGGCGCCGGGCAGCAGGGCAGCCTCACCGCCGCCGGCGAGTGAGCCGAAGGGGCGCGCCGCTGTCGAAAGGGAGAGCGCGCGCAGGTTCGTGAGGAACGAACGAACCGAGCACGGTCGACCGTCGGCAGTGGCATGAGGCGCCCCGGAGGCGAACCGAGCCCCAAAAAAAGGGAGCCCCGGAGGCGAACCGAGCCTTAAAAAGAGGCAGGGATCAGGCCGTCGTCGTTCAGGAGGGCCCTGACCTCCTCCAGCGTGGCGTCCGGGGACGGCAGGATCAGCTCCGACGGTTCCAGCGCGTCGGCGGGCAGTGGTTCGCCCAGTTCGCGCACCTTGGCCAGGAGCGCGTGGAAGGTGCGGCGGAAGCCGTCCTCGTCGCTGTTCCTGACCTCGGCCAGCAGTTCGTCGTCCAGTTTGTCGAGCGCGGTGAAGTGGCTGTCCGCCAGCTTCACCTGGCCCTCCCCCATGATCCGTACGATCATGACGATTCCCTACTGCTTGTCGAATTTGTGCTGGCTGGGGGGCGCGTCCTGAGGGTCGGCCGCGCCGCCCTCGATCGCCTGCTTCTGGGTCGAGCCGCCGGCCAGCTCGGCCTTCATGCGCTGCAGCTCCAGCTCCACGTCGGAGCCGCCGGAGATGCGGTCCAGCTCCGTCGCGATGTCGTCCTTGGCGAGCCCGGAGTGGTCGTCGAGGGCTCCGGAGGCCAGCAGTTCGTCGATGGCGCCGGCGCGCGCCTGGAGCTGGGCGGTCTTGTCCTCGGCGCGCTGGATCGCCATGCCGACGTCGCCCATCTCCTCGGAGATGCCGGAGAAGGCCTCACCGATCCGGGTCTGTGCCTGGGCGGCGGTGTAGGTGGCCTTGATCGTCTCCTTCTTCGTGCGGAAGGCGTCGACCTTGGCCTGGAGGCGCTGGGCGGCGAGGGTCAGCTTCTCCTCCTCGCCCTGGAGGGTCTGGTGCTGCGTCTCCAGGTCCGTGACCTGCTGCTGGAGCGAGGCGCGGCGGGACAGCGCTTCGCGGGCGAGGTCCTCCCGGCCGAGCGCCAGTGCCTTGCGGCCCTGGTCCTCCAGCTTGCTCGACTGGCCCTGCAACTGGTTGAGCTGCAACTCCAGGCGCTTGCGGGACGTCGCGACGTCGGCGACGCCGCGGCGTACCTTCTGCAGCAGTTCGAGCTGCTTCTGATACGAGTAGTCAAGGGTCTCGCGCGGATCCTCGGCCCGGTCAAGGGCCTTGTTGGCTTTCGCGCGGAAGATCATCCCCATACGCTTCATGACACCGCTCATGGGCTTCGCGCGCCCCCTTCTGACGGACTACAGCTCCAGCACTCCAACAGAACCCACAGTACGGGCCCTGCCTCTATTACCGCACTGTTCCAGCTCGGATGCGCTCATCCCCAAGGACGACTGCTCCGCCTCGTTCTCAGGCGCAGGGAGTAGATGACCATCAGGGAAAGTGGCGCAAAGTCGGGTCTGTCCCAGTACAGACGTACGCCGTTGCGGGATCGTTCCCCACCGGGGTGGGGTCGAACCACGACACCCCGTACCCTTGGGCTTTGTGTTCCGAAGCCGCTCGAAGGAAGAGAAGGCCACCGCCACCAAGGTGACGGCGGACCTCTCCACGCCCCGCGACCCGCAGGCCCCGAAGGGCCGCCCGACCCCCAAGCGCAGTGAGGCACAGTCGCAGCGACGGCGTGCCAGCACCACGCCGACCGACCGCAAGTCGGCCATGAAGCAGCAGCGCGAGGCGCGCCGTGTGGATCTGGCCCGGCAGCGCGAGGCACTGGCCAACGGTGACGAGCGCTATCTGCCTGTCCGTGACAAGGGGCCGGTGCGCCGCTTCGTCCGTGACTACGTCGACTCGCGTTTCTGCGTCGCCGAGTTCTTCCTGCCGCTCGCGGTGGTGATCCTCGTGCTGAGCATGGTGCGGGTCGGCTCGCTCCAGAACATCGCGCTGCTGCTGTGGCTCGGTGTGATCGTGATGATCGTCGTCGACTCGATCGGTATCTGGCTGCGGCTGAAGAAGCAGCTCGCCGAGCGCTTCCCCGACACCCCCAAGCGCGGCGCGGTGGCCTACGGCCTGATGCGTACGCTCCAGATGCGCCGGCTGCGGCTGCCCAAGCCGCAGGTCAAGCGTGGAGAGCGGCCCTGAGCGCTGAGGTCTCCGGCTTCGCGGGTGGCTCGGCGAGCTGGCTCGCCGGGCTGGGTGGGCTACGGAACGTGGTCCGCCAGGAGCTGGTCGCGCGCCAGCTCGACGAGCAGATAGCAGGTCGCTTCCCGGTCGGACGGCGGCTGCGGGTCCTCGACGTCGGTATGGGCCAGGGCACACAGGCCCTGCGGCTGGCGCGCGCGGGACACGCCGTGACGGGTCTGGAGTCGGACGCCGGGATGCTGGCGACGGCGCGCGAGGCGCTGGCCACGGAGCCCGCGGGGATACGTGAGCGGGTCAGGCTGATCGAGGGTGACGGCCTGGAGACCGGGGTGCACTTCCTGCCCGGCAGTTTCGACATCGTCCTCTGCCACGGCGTGCTGATGTACGTGAACGAGCCGGACGCGCTGCTCGCGGGGCTGGCCAGGATGCTGGCCCCGGGCGGTCTGCTGTCGCTGCTGGTACGGAACGGGAACAGCCTGGCGATGCGGCCCGGCGTGGCCGGCGACTGGGCGGGGGCGCTGGACGCCTTCGACGCGGACACGTACACGAACCGGCTGGGCCTGCACGTACGGGCGGACCGGCTGGAGGCGCTGACGGCGACCCTGGCGGGGATCGCCGCGCCGCTGCACGTCTGGTACGGCGTACGGGTCCTCACGGACGGGGCGGCCGACGAAGCGCGGCCGCCCGCCGGTGAGGCGCTGGAGCGGCTGCTGGCGGCGGAGGACCGGGCGGGGCGTACGGATCCGTACCGCGGGGTGGCGGCCCTGCTGCATCTGTGCGGCGTGCGCGGCTGAGAGCGTCCCGGGTGAGCGGGGGCGCGGCCCGCTCAGGTGACCGGGCCGTCACCGCGTCCTCACCGGAGTGACCACAGTGAGCCCCGCGAGCGGCGCCGAGAAGGACAAGAAGATCAAGAACGACGGACCCGGGACGCCCCCACTGGCCGCCCGGGAGACCTGGCAGGCCCTCTACCGGCACTTCCGGCCGCACCGCAGGACCGTCGCCCTCGGCGCGTTCCTCGCACTGCTGGGGGCGGCGAGCGGGCTGGCCCAGCCGCTCGCCGCGCGGGAGCTGGTGGACCGCCTCGGCGGCGACTCCTCGATCACGGGCATCCTGCTGGTCCTGACGGCGCTGGTGGTGTTCGGTACGGCGATCGAGGCGGTGGGCTCGTACCTCCTGGAGCGGACCGCCGAGTCCGTCGTCCTGGCCGCCCGCCGCACCCTGATAGGACGGCTGCTGCGGCTGCGGCTCCCGGAGGTGGAGCGGACCCAGCCGGGCGATCTGATGTCCCGGATCACCTCCGACACCACGCTGCTGCGCGCCGTGACCACCCAGTCGATCGTCTCGGCCGTCACCGGCGGGCTGGCGTTCGTGGCGACGATCGCGCTGATGGGCTGGCTGGACCCGGTGCTGCTCGGGGTCACGCTGGGGGTGATCGTGGTGATCGGCGGCGCCGTCGCGCTGGTGATGCCGCGGATCTCGCGGGCGACGAAGCGCTCGCAGGAGGCCGTCGGCCACATCTCGGCGGTGCTGGAGCGGGCCTTCGGGGCGTTCCGCACGGTCAAGGCGTCGGGCGCCGAGGAGCGGGAGACCGCCGTGGTGGGGGCGGCGGCCCAGGAGGCGTGGCTGCACGGGGTCAGGGCGGCGAAGTGGCAGTCGGTGGCCGGGTCCTCGGTCGGTCTGGCCGTGCAGGTGTCGTTCCTGGCGGTACTGGGGATCGGCGGGGCGCGGGTGGCCTCGGGGGCCATCTCCGTATCGACGCTGGTGGCGTTCCTGCTGTTCCTGTTCTATCTGATCGACCCGGTGTCGAAGCTGGTGGGAGCGGTCACGCAGTACCAGGTGGGGTCGGCGGCGGTGGCGCGGATCGTGGAGGCGGAGCGGCTGGGCACGGAGACACTGGAGCCTTCGGCGCCGTCGGGGCCCACGGAGGCCGCCGGGCCCGCGTCGGTGGCCTTCGAGGACGTCACCTTCCGGTACCGCGAGGACCTTCCTTACGTCCATCACGGTGTCTCCTTCGAGGTGCCGGGACCGGGGATGACCGCGTTCGTCGGCCCGTCCGGCGCGGGCAAGACCACCGTGTTCGGGATGCTGGAGCGGTTCTACGAGGCGACCGGCGGCCGGGTGCTGGTGGACGGCAGGGACGTACGGGAGTGGCCGCTCTCCGAGCTGCGGGCGGCGATCGGCTATGTCGAGCAGGACGCGCCCGTGCTGGCGGGGACGCTCCGCGAGAATCTGGTCTTCGCGGCGCCGGACGCCTCCGAGGAGAGCATCCGGGAGGTTCTCGTACGGTCCAGGCTGGACGGGCTCGTCGACCGGCTGCCGGACGGTCTGGAGACGCTGGTCGGCCACCGCGGTTCGAAGCTGTCGGGCGGTGAGCGGCAGCGCGTGGCGATCGCGCGGGCGCTGCTGCGCCGGCCGCGGCTGCTGCTCCTGGACGAGGCGACGTCGCAGCTCGACGCGGTCAACGAGCTGGCGCTGCGCGATGTGGTGGCGGAGGCCGCGCGGGAGGTGACGGTGCTGGTGGTGGCGCACCGGCTGTCGACGGTGACGCTCGCCGACCGGATCGTGGTGATGGACGCGGGCAAGGTGCGCGCGGTGGGCACGCACGAGGAGCTGGTGGCGAACGATCCGCTGTACGGGGAGCTGGCGGCGACGCAGTTCCTGGCGGCGGCGCGCTGACCGCCGGCGCACCGCGAGCCGGAAAGGCGGACAAACGGGATAATCCCGCCATGGATGCTTCCCTCCCCTCCCGCCGCCGTCGCCGCCCCGCGTACCGGGTGCCGCCGCCCCTGACCGCCGCGCTCTGCGCGGTCGCCCTGGCCGCCGGCTGCTCCCCCGCCGGTACGGCGCAGGTCGCCGCCCAGCGGCCGGCGCGGGCCGCGCACTCCGCACAGCCCGCGCCGCTCACCCAGCGCTCCGGGAACGACCTCCAGACCGCCTACGAGACCGTGATCAGGAACGTCCTGCCGTCGGTCGTGCAGATCGAGGCCGGGAACAGCCTGGGCTCGGGCGTCGTCTACGACGGGCAGGGCCACATCGTCACCAACGCCCATGTGATCGGCAGCGGCCGGACCTTCACGGTGACCGTCGCCAACAGCGAGCAGCCGCTGCGCGCCGAGCTGGTCTCCAGCTTTCCCGAGCAGGACCTCGCCGTCATCAAGCTCGACACGATCCCGCGCGGGCTGAAGGCGGCGGCGTTCGGTGACACCGCGAAGGTGGCGGTCGGTCAGATCGTGCTCGCGATGGGCTCGCCGCTCGGGCTGTCGAGCAGCGTCACGCAGGGCATCGTCTCGGCGGTCGGGAGGACCGTCAGCGAGGGCGCGGCGGGGGGCGGTACGGGGGCCACCATCGCCAACATGGTGCAGACCTCGGCGGCGATCAACCCGGGCAACAGCGGGGGCGCGCTGGTCAATCTGGACAGCGAGGTGATCGGCATCCCGACCCTGGCGGCGACCGATCCGGAGCTGGGCAACGGCACCGCGCCGGGGATCGGCTTCGCGATCCCCGTGTCGATGGTCAGGACGGTCGCCGACCAGATCATCAAGCACGGCCGGGTCGTCGACTCGGGCCGGGCCGCGCTGGGCATCACGGGGCGTACGGTCGTCGGCCCCGACTTCCAGCCGGCGGGCGTCGCGGTCGTCACCGCGCGGAAGGGCGGCGCGGCGGCGGACGCGGGGATCAGGGCCGGGGACATCATCACCGCGGTCGGCGGCACGCGGGTGACGACGATCGCCTCGCTCTCCGAGGTCCTCGCGGCGGACAAGCCGGGGCAGCGGGTGAAGGTGACCTTCACGCGGGGCGGCGGGACCAGGACGGCGGAGGCCACGCTGGGCGAGATGTGACCGAGCGGGCGGTCCGGGCTGGCCCGCGTCGGGCCGTACGGGCCTTCCCGGTCAGGCCCGGACGGGTCGGCCGTACCGGGCCGTACGGGTCCGGCGGCACAGGGCCGTCCGGGCCCGCAAGGCGTCGAACGCACGAACTTGCCTGGTCAGGCCGTACAGACTGCCCGTGACAGGCCCGTACGCGCTCGCCCGCGCCGGGCCGTACGCGCGCGAGGATCACGTGCGTACGGCCCGACGGTTCAGGGGCTCACCGGTGTCCGGGTCAGGTCGGCTCGGCCTGGAGGCTCATCGGGCCGTAGATCTTGGCGCCGTCCTCGAACAGCGACACCTGGGCCGCGCCTCCGTCCAGGAGTTCTCTCCAGACCTCACCGACCCATGACTCGGCGTCCCCCTGCGTCGTGAACTCCTCCGGCTCCACCGCCGGCGGGACCTCCGTCCCGTCGGCCTTCTCGAACCGCCACATCCACGCCATGTGCGCCTCCCGGCTCCCGCGGAACTGATCGATCTACCTGCCCGCAGCGTAGCCGGGCGCGCACCGTACGCGCTGACGCGGCAGGATCATCCCTGTGGAACTGACTCTGCTCGGCACCGGTGCCCCCACCGGTCTCCCCCGCCCCCACTGCCCCTGTGCCGCCTGCGCGACCGCCCGCGGCCCGTGGGCCCGGGCCGCCACGTCCCTCCTCGTGGACGGTGTGCTGCTGCTCGACCTGACCCCGGGGGCCGCGCTCGCCGCGGCGCGCGCGGGCCACTCCCTGGCGGGGGTACGGCAGGTCCTGCTCACCCATCCGCACGACGGCCCCGCGGTGGAGCTGCCCGCGGGGCTGCCGTCGGCGGGGCGCGTCGCGGACGGCCGGGTGCTGACGATGCTCAGCGGCCACCGGGTACGGGCGGTGGCGATGGACGCGCCGGGCACCGGGTACGAGGTGACGGGCCCCGGCGGCGAGCGGCTGCTGCATCTCCCGCCGGGCGGCGCACCGGCCGGGGTGAGCGGCGGCAACGGCCGTACGCCGGCCGCCCCGGCCCCGTACGACATGGTCGCCGCCGATGTCGTCGGACGCCCCGACGCGGTGGCCCGGCTGCGCGCGGCGGGCGCTGTCGGCCCCGACACGGATGTCGTCGCCGTCCATCTCGACCACGACGTGCCGCCGGGGCCGGAGCTGGTGCGGCGGCTGGCGGCGGCGGGCGCGCGGGCGGTCCCCGACGGGACGACGCTGACGGTGGGCGCGTACCACCCGGTCCCCGAGGTGCCGCGGCGCACGCTGGTGACGGGCGGGGCGCGCTCGGGGAAGTCCTGGGAGGCGGAGCGGCGGCTGGCGGCGTTCCCCGGGGTGCTGTACGTGGCGACGGGCGGCGCCCGGGGCGGCGACACGGAGTGGGAGGAGCGCGTCCGTACCCATCGCGAGCGCCGCCCCGGCTCCTGGCGCACGGCGGAGACCTGCGACCTGGTCCCGCTGCTGGAGGCGGCGGGCCCGCCGCTGCTGATCGACTGCCTGTCGCTGTGGCTGACGGACGCGATGGACCAGGTGAACGCGTGGGACGACGCGGCATGGTCGTCGGGCGGCGAGAAGGCGCTGCGCGAACGAACGGCCGGACTGGTCGCGGCGGTCAGGGCCACGCGGCGCACGGTGGTGGCGGTGACGAACGAGGTGGGCTCGGGCGTGGTCCCGGCCACCCGCTCGGGCCGCCGCTTCCGCGACGAACTGGGCCGGCTGAACGCGGCGGTGGCGGACGAGTGCGAGCAGGTGCTCCTGGTGGTCGCCGGGCAGGCGCTCACTCTCCGATGACAGAGGACGGCCGACCGTCGGCGGTGCCCGCGGCCGGAGGCCGCTGATGAGTACGGCAAGCGCCCCGGAGGCGAACCGAGCCCTCAAAAAGAGCGCGGTACTGTCGCCGGATGAGTTCGCTTAATCTCGATGACTTCTCCGATCTGATCGAGCGCCCCGACAGCGGTACCCGGCGCGACGCCGAGGAACGCCGGGAGCGGCTGGTCGTGGCACCGGGGGCGCTGGGGCGCCTCGACGAGTTGGGTGAGTGGCTCTCGGCCGCGCAGGGTTCCGTACCGGTGCGGGCGGTCGAGCGGCCACGTGTGGTGCTGTTCGCCGGGGATCACGGTGTCGCCGGTCTCGGCGTGTCGGGCCGGCCCGCGGGCAGTGCGCATGTCCTGGTGCGGGCGGTGCTGGACGGTGCGAGCCCGGTCGCCGTGCTGGCCCGGCGGGCCGGGGTGTCCGTGCGGGTCGTGGACGCGGGGCTGGACTGTGATCCGGCCCTGCTGCCCGAGGAGGTCGTGCGCCACCGGGTGCGGCGCGGCAGCGGGCGGATCGATGTCGAGGACGCCCTGACGGCGGACGAGGCGGAGCGTGCCGTACGGCTCGGGATGGCGATCGCGGACGAGGAGGCGGATTCGGGGACGGATCTGGTGGTCCTCGGCGATCTCAGTGTGGGCGGTACGACGGCCGCGGCCACGTTGATCGCGGCGCTGTGCGGCACGGACGCCTCCGTGGTGACGGGGCGGGGCGGGGCGGGGATCGACGATCTGGCGTGGATGCGCAAGTGCGCCGCGGTGCGGGACGCGCTGCGCCGGGCGCGGCCGGTGCTCGGGGACCAGGTGGAGTTGCTGGCGGCGGTGGGCGGCGCGGATCTGGCGGCGATGACGGGGTTCCTGCTCCAGAGCGCGGTGCGCCGGATGCCGGTGATCCTGGACGGTGTGGTGTCGGCGGCGTGTGCGCTCGTGGGGCAGCGGGCGGCGTTCCGGGCTCCGGACTGGTGGCTGGCCGGCCAGGTGAGCGGGGAGCCGGCGCAGGCGAAGGCGCTGGACAGGATGGCGCTCAACCCGCTGCTCGATCAGGGCGTCACTGTGGGGGAGGGTTCCGGGGCGCTGCTCGCGCTTCCCCTTGTCCAGGCCGCCGCCGCCCTCGCGGCGGAGCTGCCGGAGAGGCCAGGACCTGAGGCCTCGGAGGAGGCCGGGGACGCCGTCGGCGTCGCCGGGTCCGACGGGGTGACCACGACGGAGTAGGGCATCGGATGCGGCGGCCTGGACGGGCCGCCGCATCACCCGGCATGGAGCGCGATGCCCCATATGATCGCGTTTCATGGGAGAAGTCCACGTGCTTGCCGACCGATCGACCCGGGCGGGCGCCCCGGGCCCGCGGGAGACTCCGGGCCGGGGTACGGCCCGTTCGCTGCGGGCCGCCGCGTACGCCGTCTGGTACCTGCGGACCGTCACCTTCATCAATTTCCTGAGCGCGGTGTGGGTCTCGCTCGGGCAGGATCTGCGTCGGCACAACGTCGACGACCACTTCACGCCGTACCTGCTGACGGCGGGGTTCGCCTCCGGGGTCTTCACCCTCTTCCTGGCGATCACGATGCGCCGCCGCAAGCGTGCCGCGTGGATCCTCAATCTGGTGATCTCCGGGCTCTTCCTGCTGCTGTTCTCGTTCGCGATGACGTTCGCGGAGATCCGGCACTACGCGCAGAACTGGGTCTCGCTGGGGCTGACGGCCTCGTTCGTCGCGGCGCTGCTGCTGGGGCGCCGCGAGTTCTACGCCAAGGGTGACCGGTCCAATCCGCGGCTGGCCGCGGTGGTCGCGGTGGGCGGGCTGCTGGTGGCCTCGCTGCTGGCGGCGCTGCTGGTGACGGTCACGAACACGGCGCACGGCGGTTCTTCGTTCGCCGAGCGGTGGCGGTACGGCACGATGCGGCTGGTCTCGCTGGCGGCGGACGAGGCGCGGTTCCCGGGGATCTCCACGCCCGGCTGGGTCGATGTGGTCGTCAACGTCCTCTCGACGCTGCTGCTGCTCGCGGTGGTGTACGCGGCGTTCCGCGCGCGGCGCGCGGTGGATCCGCTGACGGTGGACGACGAGGCGCGGCTGCGGGTGCTGCTCGACCGGTACGGCGAGCGGGACTCGCTGGGCTATTTCGCGCTGCGCCGCGAGAAGAGCGTGATGTGGTCCCCGACGGGGAAGGCCGCCGTCGCCTACCGCGTGGTGGGCGGGGTGTCGCTGGCGTCCGGGGATCCGATCGGGGATCCGGAGGCGTGGCCGGGGGCGATCACGCCGTGGCTGGCGCAGGCGCGGCAACACGGCTGGATCCCGGCGGTGATGGGGGCGAGCGAGGAGGCCGGGACGATCTACGCCCGGCATGGCCTGGACGCGCTGGAGCTGGGGGACGAGGCGCTGGTGGAGACCGCCGACTGGTCGGTCACGGGGCGTCCGGGGCGCCCGCGGGGGAAGTCCGCCGCGCTGGAGGGGCGGGCGATGCGGACGGTGCGGCAGGCGTACAACCGGGTCGCGCGGGCCGGTTACCGGGTCCGGATCCGGCGTCACGAGGACATCCCCGCCGAGGAGATGGCCGGGTTGCTGCGGCGCGCGGACGACTGGCGCGACGGTGCCACCGAGCGGGGTTTCTCGATGGCGCTGGGCCGGCTGGGCGATCCGGACGACGGGCGGTGCGTGATGCTCGAATGCCTCGACGGGAAGGGTGAGTTGCGGGCGGTGCTGAGTTTCGTGCCGTGGGGCCCGCACGGCCTCTCGCTCGATCTGATGCGCCGTGACCGGGACGGTGAGAACGGCCTGATGGAGTTCATGGTGATCGAACTCCTCCAGCGGTCCGACGAGATCGGGATCGCTCAGGTCTCGCTGAACTTCGCGATGTTCCGGTCCGTCTTCGAGCGTGGCGCGAAGCTGGGCGCGGGGCCGGTGCTGCGGCTGTGGCGTTCGCTGCTCAGCTTCTTCTCCCGGTGGTGGCAGATCGAGTCGCTGTACCGCGCCAACGCCAAGTACCGGCCGGTCTGGGAGCCACGTTTCCTGCTCTTCGAGAAGAGTGCGGACCTGCTGCGCATCGGGCTCGCGGCGGGCCGCGCCGAGGGTTTCCTGGAGGCTCCGGGGCTGCCGGCGTGGCTGCGTCGCAGACGGCTGGAGAGCCGCCGGTGACAGAGGGGGCGAGGGGGGCGGCGCTCCGTACGCGGCTGCGCCGGTTCGCCCGGCGGGAGTGGGGGCCGCTGCTGACGACCCTGTGGATCACCCTGTCCAAGCGGCGGGCGCGGGCCGTCCCGATGACGCTGACGGCCGTGTGTCTGACGGCGCTCCTCCAGATCGTGCAGAACCGGTCGTGGGGGTACCGGCCGGTGATGGACCTCGGCGCGGTACGGGCCGAGGATCCGCTCTGGGCGGCCCTGCTCCGTACGCCGCTGTCGCTGTTCGTCCCGGCGCTCGACCTGCCGGTGTGGGGCGCGCTGGCGCAGATCCTGCTGGTCTTCGGGGTCGCGGAGATCTGTCTGGGCCGGTGGCGGACGCTGCTGATCGCGTACGTGGCGACGCTGGCCGGGACGCTGTACGCGCGGATCGGCGTCGCGCTCGGGCCGCAGGTCTTCCCGGGGCTGCCCGCGTCGGACGCGGAGATCGTCGACACGGGCCCTTCGGCGGCGGTCGTGGGGCTCGCGCTGTTCGTGTGCCGGCGGTACCGGGCGTGGTGGACGGCGGGGCTGCTGCTCGTGGCGCTGATCGGGGAGTGCCTGTTCAAGGACAATCTGGCGGGCCGGGAGCATCTGGCGGCGTCGGCGGCGGTGCTGGCGCTGATCGCCGTACTGGAGTGGCGGCTCCACTGCGGGTCACGGTCCCGGCTCCGCCGCTGACCGGACCGGAGGCCGGCCCGGGGGCCGCGACCTCGGCCGAGGCGACGGGACGTCAGCGGGGCAGCCGCTCCGGGCCGTCCGGGGTGCCGCCGATCCAGTCCTGGACGCGGCGGCGCGGGCCCGCCCAGCGCCGGTCGCGGCGGTAGGCGCGCAGTTCCGCCCTCGCCCGCGCCCTGGGGCGGCCCCGGTAGAGGCGGCGGGCGTACGGCGATCCTGGCCTGGCCAGCCGCATCGCGCCGATGAGCGCGACGAAGGGCACGAGCGTGCCGATGAGGGCCATGCGGAGCTTGCCCTTGAGGAGCGCGACGAGCACGAAGACGAAGTTGACGAGGATGGTGAGGATCGCGGAGCCACGGTTCTGCTGCTGGTCGGGGGTGAGCGCGTTGACGTCGAGCGGCGAGAACCCGCTGAGGACGAGCAGGGCGAGCGCGGCGGCGAGGATGACGGCCTCCACGCTCCGCCGGCCCTGTTCGCTCCAGTAGACGTCGTTGAGGTGGAGGATCAGCGCGAACTCGTCGAGTACGAGCCCCGCGCCGACGCCGAAGACCACGGCGCAGACGCAGGCGGTGACGCCGTGGCGTCCGCTGTCGACGGCGCCGAAGCCGCCGGCCACGGTGAGGACCACTCCGGGCACCACGTGGTGGATGTGCACCCCACCCGGCGCGATGTTACGGAACGGGCCCTTCCCGGCCCGGATGAGCCGGGTGACCGTACGCGTGAGCAGGAAGGTGAGGACGAAGGAGGCGAGGGCGAGCAGGGTGGGGAGCTTGCCGGGATCGGTGATGTTCCGCTGGAACCAGTCCCCCACTGCCGCCCACTCCCGCATCGCCGATTTACGCCGGTTTATCACGTATGCGCAATTTAGCGCCTTTCGCTTCCCCGGCCCGCCGTCCGCCCTGCTCCGGGGTCGCCGCCGGCGCCCGGCTACCCTTCCCGCGATGACCTCCACGAACGACCGCGCCTCGCTCGCCGACGGCCTGCGCTTCGCGTTCGGCACGCTCACCGTGTTCCCCGTCCGCGTGGCGCGCTGGGACCGTACGGCCGCCCGTGCCGGAATGCTGAGCGCCCCGGCAGCCGGGCTCGCCGTGGGCGGCTGCGCGGCGGCGGCCGGGGCGGGGCTGCTGCTCGCGGGCGCCTCGCCGCTGCTGGCCGGGGTCGCGGCCGTCGCGGTGCCCGCCGTCCTCACCCGGGGGCTGCACCTCGACGGTCTCGCGGACACGGCGGACGGTCTGGGCAGCGCCAAGCCCGCCGAGGACGCGCTGCGGATCATGAAGCGGTCGGACATCGGCCCGTTCGGCGTGATCACCCTGCTGCTGGTGCTGTTCGCGCAGGTCGCGGCGGTGGCGGAGCTGTTCGGCGCGAGCCCGGCCCGGGGCGCGGTGGCGGTCGTCCTGGCCGGGCTCGTCTCCCGGCTCGCGCTCACCCTCGGCTGCCGTACGGGCGTGGCTCCGGCCAGGCCGGAGGGGCTGGGCGCGGCGGTGGCTGGCACGGTCCCGCTCCGGGCCGCCTGGGGCGCGGCGGTCCTGGTCGTCGGCGCGGGAGCGGCGGCGGGCGGGCTCTTCGGGGCGGCGGGAGCGGTCCATCACGCGCTGGCGGTGGTGGCCGGGCTCGGTGCGGCGGGGCTGCTGCTGGCGCACTGCGTACGGCGCTTCGGCGGGGTCACCGGCGATGTGTTCGGCGCGCTCGCGGAGACGACCGCGACGGTGGTCCTCGTCGCGCTGACACCGGGCTGACACCGGGCTGAGACAGGGCCGGCACCGCGCTGCCGCCCTGCCGTGACGTCGCCGTACGGCTCCGTGCCAAAACGTGGGGAACACCCCCACAGACGCGTGAACCGCCGCCGCTGTGAGGCCCGTCCATCACTGAGCGTAGGCTCGTCCACGCCGCGCGCGGCCGTACGGGCGACGCGGCGGGCACGGCCGGTGCGACCCCCCGGCCGTCAGGAACTCAACGGAAGCGAGATTTCACCACCGTGACTGCTCTCACTCTTAAGCCTGCCGGCGCGGCGACCCTGCGCGTCGACGCGATCGTCGTCGGCGTCGCGAAGGGCCCCAAGGGGCCGGTGGCGGCTCCGGGCGCCGAGGACGTGGACAAGGCGTTCGGCGGGAAGCTCGCCGCCGTTCTGGAGACCCTCGGCGCCTCCGGCGGCGAGAGCGAGGTGACCAAGCTGCCCGCGCAGGGCGGCCTGAAGGCCCCGGTCGTCCTCGTCGTCGGCCTCGGTCCCGTACCGGAGAAGGACGAGACGTACGGCACCGAGACGCTGCGCCGGGCCGCCGGTAACGCGGCGCGCGCCCTCTCCGGCGTCAAGAAGGCGGCCTTCGCGCTGCCGATCGAGGCGGTCGAGGACATCGAGGCGATCGCCGAGGGCGCGCTGCTCGGCGCGTACGCCTTCACCGCCTACCAGGGCGGCGAGAAGAACGCGAAGAAGGGCGAAGGCCCCAAGCAGCCGCTCGGCGAGGTCGCGCTGGTCGGCGCGAAGCCGCGTGACAAGGCCCACAAGGCCGCGGCCGAGCGCGCGATCGCGCTGGCCGAGGAGGTCAACCGCGCCCGTGACCTGGTGAACACCCCGCCGAACGACCTCACGCCCGAGTCCTTCGCCGCCGTGGCCACCGCCGCGGGCAAGGAGCACGGCGTCAAGGTCCAGGTCCTCGACGAGAAGGCCCTCGCCAAGGGCGGCTACGGCGGCATCCTCGGCGTCGGCCAGGGCTCGGTGAACCCGCCGCGCCTGGTGAAGCTCGCGTACACGCACCCCGGCGCGGAGAAGACGCTCGCGCTCGTCGGCAAGGGCATCACGTACGACTCGGGCGGCATCTCGCTGAAGCCGGCCGGGCACAACGAGACGATGAAGTGCGACATGAGCGGCGCCGCCGCCGTGTTCGCCACGGTCGTCACCGCCGCGCGGCTGGGTCTGCCGGTCAACATCACCGGGTGGCTGGCGCTGGCCGAGAACATGCCGTCGGGGTCGGCGATCCGCCCCGGTGACGTGCTGCGCATGTACAGCGGCAAGACCGTCGAGGTCCTCAACACCGACGCCGAGGGCCGGCTCGTGCTGGCGGACGCGCTGACCCGCGCCTCGGAGGAGAACCCGGACGCGATCGTGGACGTGGCGACCCTGACCGGCGCGATGATGGTGGCGCTGGGCAACCGCACCTTCGGGATCATGTCGAACGACGACGCGTTCCGTACGTCCCTGCACGAGATCGCCGAGGAGGCGGGCGAGGCGTCCTGGCCGATGCCGCTCCCGTCCGACCTGCGCAAGGGCATGGACTCCCCCACCGCCGACATGGCGAACATCGGTGAGCGGATGGGCGGCGGGCTCGTCGCCGGCCTCTTCCTGAAGGAGTTCGTCGGCGAGGGCATCAGCTGGGCGCACCTGGACATCGCGGGCCCGGCGTTCCACGAGGGCGCACCGTACGGCTACACCCCCAAGGGCGGCACGGGCTCCTCGGTCCGCACCCTGGTGCGGCTGGCGGAACGTACCGCCGCGGGCGACGTGGTCTGACCCGGAGCGGGTGGTGGGTACGGGGGTCATGGTGCGGGCGGGGAGTGCCGCTCGCACCATGACCCCCGACCCCGTCGGGCGGCGCACCGTGCGAAGATGGGTAATCGGCAGGACAGGGCCCCCACCACAGGGCCGAAGACATAGCGGCCGAAGACCAGCCGCCGCCCGGTCGATGTGAGACCGCGCCCGGCGCACATGCATGGAGGACGTGACGTGGCGAACGACGCCAGCACCGTTTTCGACCTAGTGATCCTCGGCGGCGGTAGCGGCGGTTACGCCGCGGCGCTGCGCGGAGCGCAGCTTGGTCTGGACGTCGCACTGATCGAGAAGAACAAGCTGGGCGGCACCTGCCTGCACAACGGCTGCATCCCCACGAAGGCCCTGCTGCACGCCGGCGAGATCGCCGACCAGGCGCGCGAGAGCGAGCAGTTCGGTGTCAAGGCCACCTTCGAGGGCATCGACATCGCCGGGGTCCACAAGTACAAGGACGACGTGATCGCGGGCCTGTACAAGGGGCTCCAGGGGCTGGTCGCCTCCCGCAAGGTGACGTTCATCGAGGGTGAGGGCCGGCTCTCCTCCCCCACCAGCGTCGACGTGAACGGTCAGCGCGTCCAGGGCCGCCACGTCCTTCTCGCGACCGGTTCCGTACCGAAGTCGCTGCCGGGCCTGGAGATCGACGGCGACCGGATCATCTCCTCGGACCACGCGCTGACGCTGAACCGCGTCCCGCAGTCCGCGATCGTCCTGGGCGGCGGCGTCATCGGCGTCGAGTTCGCCTCGGTGTGGAAGTCCTTCGGTACGGACGTCACCGTCGTCGAGGGTCTGAAGCACCTGGTCCCGGTCGAGGACGAGAACAGCTCCAAGCTGCTGGAGCGCGCGTTCCGCAAGCGCGGGATCAAGTTCAACCTCGGTACGTTCTTCGAGAAGGCCGAGTACACGGAGACGGGCGTCCGCGTCACGCTCGCCGACGGCAAGACCTTCGAGGCGGAGGTGCTGCTGGTCGCGATCGGCCGCGGCCCGGTCTCGCAGGGCCTCGGGTACGAGGAGCAGGGCGTCGCCATCGACCGCGGCTATGTCGTCGTCGACGAGTACATGCGCACGAACGTGGAGACGATCTCGGCGGTCGGTGACCTCGCCCCGACCCTCCAGCTCGCGCACGTGGGCTTCGCCGAGGGCATCCTCGTCGCCGAGCGGCTGGCCGGTCTGAAGACCGTCCCGATCGACTACGACGGCGTGCCGCGGGTGACGTACTGCCACCCCGAGGTCGCCTCCGTCGGCATCACCGAGGCCAAGGCCAAGGAGATCTACGGCGCGGACAAGGTCGTCGCCCTCAAGTACAGCCTCGCGGGCAACGGGAAGAGCAAGATCCTCAAGACCGCCGGTGAGATCAAGCTCGTCCAGGTCAAGGACGGTGCCGTGGTCGGTGTCCACATGGTCGGTGACCGTATGGGCGAGCAGGTCGGCGAGGCTCAGCTCATCTACAACTGGGAAGCTCTGCCGGCCGAGGTCGCGCAGCTCATCCACGCGCACCCCACCCAGAGCGAGGCGCTCGGCGAGGCCCACCTGGCCCTGGCCGGCAAGCCGCTGCACTCCCACGACTGATGGATCAGTCCGGGCGCGACGACCACTTCCGTACTTCCCCTCGCTCGGCGCTCCGCGCGAGCTGGGGAGACACCACCGTGAGGAGCAACTGAAACCATGTCGGTTTCCGTAACCCTGCCGGCGCTCGGCGAGAGCGTCACCGAGGGCACTGTCACCCGCTGGCTGAAGGCCGAGGGCGAGCGCGTCGAGGCCGACGAGCCGCTGCTGGAGGTGTCGACCGACAAGGTCGACACCGAGATCCCGGCGCCCGTCGCCGGTGTGCTGGCGTCCATCAAGGTCGCCGAGGACGAGACCGTCGAGGTCGGCGCCGAGCTGGCCGTCATCGACGACGGTACGGGCGGCCACGCGGCGGCCCAGCCGACGGAGGCCGCTCCGGCCCCCGTGGCCGAGCCGGCCCCCGCCGCCGAGCCCGCCCCGGCTCCGGCTGCCGAGGCCCCGGCCGCTCCGGCGCCCGCCGCCGAGTCCGCTCCCGCCGCCCCGGCCGGTGGCGCCTCCGGTACCGATGTCACGCTGCCCGCGCTGGGCGAGTCGGTCACCGAGGGCACCGTCACCCGCTGGCTGAAGGAGGTCGGCGAGGAGGTCGCGGAGGACGAGCCGCTGCTGGAGGTCTCCACCGACAAGGTCGACACCGAGATCCCCGCCCCGGTCGCCGGTGTGCTGCTGGAGATCGTGGTCGGCGAGGACGAGACCGCCGAGGTCGGCGCGAAGCTGGCCGTCATCGGCGCCCCGGGCTCGGCTCAGGCCGCGCCCGCCGCCCCGGCC
>NZ_JBHZEJ010000031.1:0-88052 GCF_042756365.1 Streptomyces sp. NPDC059092 | reverse complement strand
CGTCCAGCTCGGCGACCACCGAGCCGTCCAGCCGCAGCACCCGCACCGCCGAGTGCATCGCGTCCCCGTGCTCGGTGTGCTCGATCGCGAGCAGCGTGCCGTCGTGCGACAGATCCCCGACCCCGGCCGACTCCCGGTGGCGGTAGATCTCGGCCGGCGCCGCGCCCGGCCGTACGACATGGACCGTCGAGCCGTCCTCGTCGGTCGACCGTCCGACGACCGCCGTCCCGTCCCGCCCCAGCGCCAGACCGGCGGGATAGGAGGGATCCAGCCCCGGCGCCGCCGGCTCGTCGGGTCCGGTCCCGCGCTCCGCCGCCGTCTCCGCGCCGGTCTCCCGCGCGCCGGAGAACGGCTGGCGCATCCAGACCCCGAACTCGTCCCCGTCCGTGTCGGAGAACCACCAGATCCACTCGCCGTCGAGCGAGAGCACGCCGTCCGTCGTCCCGTTCGGCCGGTCGGTCACCTGACGCTGCGCACCCGTCGCGCGATCCCACGCGTACAGCTCATACGTCCCCGTCGCGTTGGACACGAACAGCGACCGCTCCGGCGCGTCCTCCGCCCAGTCGGGCAGGGAGACCCGGGGGGCCCGGAAGCGCTTCTCCCACTCCGGCACGGAGCCCCGCGCGGAGTCCAGCCCCGAGCCCAGCCCCGCGTCCTGCCTCGCGTCCTGTCCCGAGTCCCGCGTCGCGTCCGGCGTCGAACCGTTGATCTCAGTCATGACCCCATTCTGCGCTGGGCCGCTGACATCACGTCGAGACCCCCCTCAGCCTGTGGACAACTTCAGGTCGGGGCGAAATGAGGGTGTGTGGGTGGGAATGCGGAAGGATGCGGCGAAAGCGTAAAGAGGGAGGGTAAGGGCGTATGGGAAGCGTTATGAGAGGAGATGTGTGGTGTGAGGGGTTGGTGTGACGGGCATTTCCACAGCGTGAGGTGCTCTCATCCCGGAGCGCCTCGGCGGGTGTGCCCGCGGACGGGCGGATCGAGCCCTCCCACGTGCCCGCAGCGAAGAAGGGGGACCGACGGACGATGGCTGTCTCACCCGCGCTCCGCGCGGAACGCACGCGTATCCACGACGAACTTCTCGCCGAACACATCCTCATGCGCCGCGGCGCGACGCTTGTCACCGCGTCGTTCTCGGCGCTCGCCGACGGTCGGCCCGTCGATGTGCGGACGCTCGTCAGCACGGCCCGGTGGCTGATCGAGTTCGTCCACGGCCAGCGCGTGAGCGAGTCCGATCTGCTCTGGCCGGTGCTGTGCGGGCTCTACCCCGGGCCCGTCGCCGAGCTGGAAGGCATGGCCCCCGAGCGCGAGGCGCTCGACGCCGAGCTGCACACCCTCGCCCGCGCGGTCGACACGATCGCGGCCCGCGAGGTGACCGGTGGGCGCGGCGAGGTCCTGGTGGTCGTCGGCGAGGCCGCGATGACGGGGCTGCCGTCCGCGATGCGGGTCCAGTCGATCCTGAACAGAAACCTCGACGAGGAGGAGCCGGTCCTGCTGGAGCTGTTCCCCCGGGTGCCGGACCGTGAGGTCCCCCGGCTGCGGGGTGCGATCGTCCACGGAGGCCCGCGCACGGGGCCGCATCTCGTGTTCGGCCTGCTGGACGACCCCGACCGGGTCCCGGGGCACACGGCGCTGCTGGGCAATTTCCCGGCGTCGGTGCGCTGGCTGCGCCCGGTCTTCCTGGCCCGGTACCGCTCCACCAAGCGGGCGCTCGGCGTGCCGCTGTGACCACCTGCACAGACGGTGCCACTGACGTCCTGCGGGAGTCCGTGCAAGGGTGGCCCTGACGTCGGCCTTGTTGCGTGTGCGGTCGATGCGGAATACTTCTACAGCGCTGTAGATGTTGCGGCGACACGGCGGCAGGACGGCCGCGGACGTTCCCGGGAGAGAGCAGACCTGATGTTCGGCTTGAGTGAACTGGCCGTGATCCTCATCGTCATCGCCGTGGTGGTCGGGGTGAAGAAACTTCCCGAGCTGACCCGATCCGCGGGCAAGGCCGCCCGCATCCTCAAGAGCGAGAAGAAAGCGTTCAAGGAGGAAGGAAAGGCGGACAGCGCCGCCGCGGGCGGTGCGCACGAGGGCGAGTCCCCGGGCGGCGCCCAGGACGGCTCGCAGGGTGGGCGCCGTGTCGTCACCGGCACGATCGTCGAGCCGAACGAACCCCCGAAGCAACCCTGACGGGTGGCCGCGCCGCCGCGCCCGGAACGGCCCATGGAACCGTGCAGCACGCCCGTACCGCACGTCGGTGAGCCCGTACGTGTGCCTCCTTGGTCCGAGATCCCTCCGTAAGGACAGCCCCTAGACTGAGCCGTTGGGTTCGGGCAGGGGATTCGGACGGGGGATCGGGCACGGATACGCGGGCGGACGGCCCGCGTGGGACAGGAGAGCGATCGTGACGGCAGGTGGCGGCGGCCTCGGGGATCCTTCCGCCGAGGTGCTGGCGGACGCCGCCGCCGCGTTCGGACTGCTGGCGTCATCGGCGCGGCTGCACATCGTCTGGGTACTGGCACAGGGCGAGAGCGACGTGACGGGGCTCGCGGAGCGGGTCGGCGGCGCGCTGCCCGCCGTGAGCCAGCACCTCACCAAGCTGAAGCTGGCCGGTCTCGTACGTTCGCGCAGGGAGGGCCGGCGGCAGGTCTACTTCGTCGACGACCCCGACGTCGTGACCGTCGTACGGCTGATGGTGGGCCAGCTCACCGACCGCGCGGCGCTCGCGTCGGGGCCGCGGCGCATCAGCGACGTCGGCGCCTGAGACCGTCATGTCCGAGTCCGTGGTGCCAGGGCCTGCCGCCTGGGGCGCCTCGGCGGAAACGGACACCGGCAGCGGCACCGGCACCGATGCGGCCGAGCACCGGGATCCGCGGGGCCGGGCCTCCCCGCTCACCGCCCTCCAAGTGCTGCGCCACCTCGACAGCGGGCCGCGCGGACTGACCGACGCGGAGGCCGAGGAGCGCCTGGTCCGGTACGGCGAGAACGCCGTGCCCGAGTGGAGCACGGCCTCCTGGCCACGCCTTTTCGTACGGAGCCTGCGGGATCCGTTCACCGCCGTACTGCTCTGCCTCGGTCTGGTGTCCGCGACCGTCTCCGCCTGGGGCACCGCCCTCGTGATCCTCTCGCTCGTCGCCGTGAGCTGTCTGCTGCGCTCGTCGGGGGAGCACCGCGCCGACCGGTCCATGGCCACGCTGCGGGACCTGGTGGCCACCACGGCCACCGTACTGCGGCGCACCGACCGTGCGGGCGGGGGCGATCCGCAGCCGCGGCCCCGGGAGATCCCCGTCGACCAGCTCGTGCCCGGCGACGTGATCCGCCTCGGCCCCGGCGACCTGGTGCCCGCCGACGTACGGCTGCTGCGGGCCAGCGGTCTGACCGTCCATCAGGCCCCGCTGACCGGCGAGTCGGCCCCGGTGGCCAAGCACGCGGTCGACGTGCCCGGCGAGGAGCTCCCCGGCGCGGGCGGCCACCTCGGAGTGTTCGGGCAGCCGCATCTCTGTTTCCAGGGCAGCAGCGTGGCCTCCGGGAGCGGAACGGCGGTCGTCCTCGCGACCGGTACCCGTACCCGGTGGGGCGCGGCGCGTGGCCGCCCGGGACGGCGCCCCGCCAGCGCCTTCGACCGCTCGGTGCACGGGATCTCCTGGGTCCTGATCCGGTTCATGCTGCTGACACCGCCGCTGGTCCTGATGGCCAACGCGGCGCTGCGCGGCCGGGGTCTGGAGACGCTGCCGTTCGCCGTCGCGGTAGCGGTCGGGCTGACGCCGGAGATGCTGCCGGTCATCGTCACCACGGCGCTCGCCCGGGGCGCGTCGCTCCTCGCGCGCCACCACAGCGTCATCGTCAAGCGGCTGCCCGCGCTGCACGACCTGGGCGCCGTCGACGTACTGTTCCTGGACAAGACGGGCACCCTCACCCAGGACCGGCCGGTCCTGGACCGGGCGACGGACGCGCACGGCGACGTCGACCCGGGCGTACTGCACTGGGCCGCCGTCAACGCCTGGTGGACGTTGCAACTGGCCGATCTACCCGCTCCCGACGCGCTCGACGAGGCGATTCTCGACGCGGCGGAAGGGGAGGACGGAGAGGACGCCGAGGGGGGACCGGCGGGGTACGAGGGGGTCGCGGCCCTGCCGTTCGATCCGGTACGGCGCCTCTCCACGGCGGTCGTCCGGCGGCCGGGGGGTCTGGGCACGCACACCCTCGTCGTCAAGGGCGCCGTCGCCGACGTACTCCAGCGGTGCGCGCTCGACGACGACGAACGCGCCCGGCTCACCGCCCTCGCCGCCCGCGAGGCGGACAGCGGGCTGCGGCTGCTGGCCGTCGCCACCGCCGAGCGGCCGGCCCGGCGCCGCGACTACACCCCGGCCGACGAACGCGGCCTCGACTTCCGGGGGTTCGTGTCCCTGCGCGACGCGCTCGCCCCGACGGCGGCGGACGCGCTGGAGGTCTTCGCGTCCAGGGGCGTCACCGTCAGGATTCTCACGGGCGACCACCCGGGAACGGCGGCCCGCGCCTGCCAGGACCTGGGGGTCCCGCTGGGGCCGCCGGGCGAGGGCGAGGTGGTCACCGCCGACCGCATCGACGGCCTCACCGACGCCGAACTCGCCGAGGTCGCCCGGCGCACCACCGTCTTCGCGCGCTGCACGCCCGAGCACAAGGCCCGTATCGTCGCCGCCGTACGCGCCGACGGTCACACCACCGGCTTCCTCGGCGACGGCGTCAACGACCTGCCCGCGCTGCACGCCGCCGACGTCGGGATCTGCCCGCGCGACGCCGTCGACGTCGTGCGCGAATCCAGCGATGTCGTCCTGGCGAAGAAGGACCTCACCGCGATCGACCACGCGATCAGCGCCGGGCGCCATTCCAGCGGCAACATCGCCACCTATCTGCGGATCACTCTCTCCTCGAACCTCGGCAACGTCATCGCGATGCTCGTCGCGGGCCTGCTCCTGCCCTTCCTGCCGATGCTCCCCGCCCAGGTCCTCGTGCAGAACCTCTGTTTCGACGCGGCGCAGCTCGCCTTCGCGTACGACCGGCCGGGCGCCGAGGCGCTGCGCCGGCCCACCGAGCTGCGGTCGCGCGCGTTCCTCCGGTTCATCACGGGGTTCGGGCTGATCAACGCCACCGCCGACCTGGCGACGTTCGCGGTGCTCGCGCTCGCCCTCCACACGACGGTGGACGGGAGCAGCCAGGCGGCCTTCCACTCCGGGTGGTTCACGGAGAACCTGCTCACCCAGGCGCTGGTGATGCTCCTGCTGCGTACGAGCACGCGCACGAGCACACGTGGTGCGGGCGAGGGCCGTACCGGTGAGGGCCGCCGCGCGCCGAGCCCGGTCCGCTGGGCCGCCGCCGGGCTCGCCGTGACCGGGCTGCTGCTGCCGCTCTCCCCGCTGGGCCCGGCCCTCGGGATGCCGTCGCTGCCCGCGCTCTACTACGTCCTGCTCGCCCTGGTCCTCGCGCTGTACGCCGTCGGCCTCGCGGTGGCGAGGGGACGTCACGAGCGGCGTCACGAGCAACGTCACGAGCTGAGCTGTGGGAGCGCGGCTCAGCCGTAGGAGAGGTTCGAGCAGGGGTCGTCGTCGGCGGAGCGGGCGTCGTCGGCCACGGCGGACGGTACGGAGCCGGTGCCGGAGGCCGATGCGGAGGGGGATCCGGTGGCGTCGCCCGACCCGCCGGCCGAGGCGTCCGCGTACGACGTGCCGAGCACGACATCGATGCCCGAGGTGGTGGAGACGGGCGTGACCCGCGCCCCCGGGAAGACCCGCGCGACGGTTCTGGCCCGGTCCTCCAGACCGGTGCCGTACTCGATCACGGTGGTGGTGTGGTCCTGGCTGCTCGCCGTGGCGGTGCCGGTGACGAGGAAGCCGTGGTCCGTGAGGGCGCGGGAGGCCCGCGCGGCCAGCCCGGTGACGGTGGTGCCGTTGTGGACGGTGACGCTGATGCCGCCCCCGGAGACCTCGTCGGCGGCCTTGTCGGTGGGGCTCGGTGTGGGGGAGGAGGTGGCCCCGTCGGCCCCCGCGCCCTTGGTGCCGCTGGCGTCCTTGCCGTCGACCGTACGGTCCGCCTTCAGCGCCGCCCACAGCTCGGAGGCGTCCGGCTCGACGATCGCGACGCGCGCGCCCTCGTACCGCCAGGGGATGGTGACGAACTTGGTGTTGTGCAGGTCGATGTCCTTGAGCGACATCATGAAGCTGATCAGCTTGTCGGCGGAACCGAGCCCCGGATCGACGGTCATCGACCGGGTCGCCGCGTTCGCGAGCGGCAGCAGCTTGGTGGGGGTGAGACCGTCGCTCTTCACCTTCTTGAGCAGACCGGCGACGAAGGCCTGCTGGCGCTTGATCCGGCCGATGTCGGAGCCGTCGCCTATGCCGTGCCGGATCCGTACGTAGTCCAGCGCCTGCTGGCCGGAGACGGTCTGGGCGCCCTGGGTGAAGATGCGCTTTCCGCGCTGGGGGCGGTTGGGGTTGAGGTCCTTCTGGTAGATGTCCTGGGGCAGGCACACCTGGACCCCGCCGACCACCTCGGTCAGCTTCGCGAACCCCTTGAAGTCGACGACGACGGTGTGGTCGACGCGCAGTCCGGTGAGGTGCTCGATGGTGTTCTGGGTGCAGGCGGGGTTGCCCTGGGCGCTCTGTCCCACGGTGAAGGCCGCGTTGAACATGGTGTTGACCTGCGTCTTCGTCCACGTTCCGTCGGGCAGCCGGCAGGGCGGGATGTCGAGGAGCGTGTCGCGCGGTATGGAGACGGCGACCGCGTGCTGGTGGTCGGCGTAGATGTGCAGCAGGAACGCGGTGTCGGAGCGGCCGACGTCGTCCTTGTCGCCGCCGCCCAGCGAACTGTTGCCGTCCGTCCGCGCGTCCGAGCCGATGACCAGCACGTTCTGGCCCTTGGAGGTGCCTACGGGCCGGTTGTCGGAGAGGCCGCCCGCGCTGAAGGTGTTGATGTTCCCGCTGAGCTTGAGGTAGATCCAGCCGATTCCGGCGGAGGCGAGCACCAGCAGGGAGAGGGTGATGACGAACGACGTCCGCAGTCCGTTCCGCTTGCGCCGCCGGGAGCGGCCGGGGGTGGCGCGACGGCTCGTGCGTGCGGATGCCGTGTGCTGTCGGCTGCCTGCCATATGTGCGCCCTCATCCCTGCGGCCGGCCTCTTGGTTGTACAGTTGCGCAATGTAGCAACTTTAGTGAGAGGTGCGGGCCCCGGGTGCGGAAGTGGCGCGGGGCGCCGGCCGATTCGGGAGTCGACGAAAGATTCGGCGAGAGATTCGACGAGAGAAAGGCGGGACGGCATGTTGCGTAACGGGTTGGAGCCTTGGCACCTGCTGATCGTGGCCATCGTGATCATCGTCCTGTTCGGCTCGAAGAAGCTGCCGGACACCGCACGGGCCGTGGGCAAGTCCCTGCGCATCCTCAAGAGTGAGACGAAGGCGATGAAGGAGGAGGGCGACCGCACGGTGGACGCCGCCGTCCCGCCCGCCCCGCCGTCCTCTTCCTCCTCGCCCGCCGCGCCTGCTTCTTCTTCCTCCTCGTCTACGTCTCCCTCTTCCCCCTCCGCCTCCTCGAACCGCTGAGGGGTCCGTCCGGCTGTCGGCTGTCGGCCGTCGGTGGTCAGGCCTTCAGGGGCTGGCCAGATCGAAGCCGTAGCGCAGGGGCTCGCCCTGTACGCGCAGGTCGCGCCGGTAGACGAAGAGCGCGTCCACCTGGGCGCCGCCCGAAGGGCCGTCCAGCTCGCAGGGGTACGTCACCTGCACCACGGACGGCCGGTCGGCGACCCGCATCCGTACCCCGTTCGCGGGTCCTCCGTCGAGGACCGCGACTTCCCATTCCGTTCTGCCGTGATCATCCATGGCAACACTTTAGAGGTTGCGCAATCTTTGAACCATGGTGCACGGGGCGCGCTCCGGAGCACGCGGAAGGGCGTACGTACGCCGGAGGGCGGCCACTGGCGCCAGTGACCGCCCTCCGAAGTGTTCCGCATCCTGCCGCCGGAAGCCCGGTAACTAGAGGGTTCGCTCCAGCCGGTCCGCCATCAGCTTGACGAAGCGTGACGGATCGGTCAGCTCGCCGCCGTCGGCGAGGACCGCCATCCCGTAGACCAGTTCGGCGGCGTCGGTCAGGCCGGCGTCGGTCGATTCCGTGTCCGTGGCGTCCGTCGCGTCTGTCGTATCCGCCTTCCGGCCGGCGTGGGCCGTACGCATGCCGATGACCAGCGGGTGCGTCGGGTTGAGTTCGAGGATCCGCTTGATGTGGGGCACGTCCTGGCCCATGGCGCGGTACATGTTCTCCAGCGCGGGTGTCACGTCGAACGTGTCGCCGACGATGCAGGCGGGCGACACCGTGAGGCGCGAGGAGAGCCGTACCTCCTTCACGTGCTCGCCCAGCTTCCCGGACATCCAGGTCAGCAGCGCGGCGAAGTCCTGCTGCTGCTTCTCGCGCTCCGCCTCGACCTCCTTCTTCTCCTCGTCGGTGTCGAGGTCGACCTCACCCTTGGCGATCGACTGCAGCGGCTTGCCGTCGAACTCGGGGACCGACTGGACCCACACCTCGTCGACGGGGTCGGTCAGGAGCAGCACCTCGAAGCCCTTGGCGCGCAGGGCCTCCATGTGCGGCGAGTTCTCGATCGCCGTACGGGACTCGCCCGTCATGTAGAAGATGTGCTGCTGCCCCTCCTTCATACGCTCCACGTACTGCTGGAGGGTGGTCACCCCGTCTTCTTCGTGGGTGGAGTGGGTCGAGGCGAACGACGAGATCCCGAGAATCGCGTCGCGGTTCTCGAAGTCGCTGAGCAGCCCTTCCTTGACGACCCGGCCGAATTCCTTCCAGAACGTCGCGTACGACTCCGGACGGTCGGCCCTCATCTCCTTCACCGTCGACAGCACCTTCTTGACCAGGCGCCGGTGCATCAACTGGATCTGCCGGTCCTGCTGAAGGATTTCGCGCGACACATTCAGCGAAAGGTCCTGGGCGTCGACCACACCCTTGACGAAGCGCAGATAGTCGGGCATCAGCGCTTCACAGTTGTCCATGATGAAGACGCGCTTCACATAGAGCTGGACTCCGCGCTTGCTGCCCTGCGTGAACAGATCCTGCGGTGCGTGGGACGGGAGGAAGAGCAGCGCCTGATATTCGAAGGTGCCTTCCGCCTGCATACGGATGGTTTCGAGCGGGTCGGTCCAGTCGTGGCTGACGTGCTTGTACAGCTCGCTGTACTCCTCGTCGGTCACCTCGCTCCTGGACCGGGCCCACAGCGCCTTCATCGAGTTGATCGTCTCGGCTTCGGCTTCGGCTTCGGCCCCGGGCGCCTCGGCGGCGTCCCCGTCCGCCGTGTCCACGGCGGGCTTCGCCTCGGCGGCCATCCTGATGGGCCAGGTGATGAAGTCCGAGTACCGCTTGACGATCTCCTTGATCTTCCACGTGGACGTGTAGTCGAAGAGCTGGTCCTCGGCGTCCTCCGGCTTCAGCCGCAGCGTCACCGCAGTGCCCCGCGGCGCCTCGTCGACCGTGTCGACCGTGTACGTGCCCTCGCCCGTGGACTGCCAGCGGGTGCCCTTGCTCTCGCCCGCCCGCCGGGTCAGCAGGGTGACCTCGTCGGCCACCATGAAGCTGGAGTAGAAGCCGACGCCGAACTGCCCGATGAGTTCTTCGGAAGCCGCCGCGTCCTGCGACTCCTTGGCTTCCTTCATCTCCTTCAGGAACTTCGCCGTACCGGAATTCGCGATGGTGCCGATGAGGTCCACCACATCGTCGTGCGACATTCCGATGCCATTGTCACGTACAGTCAGCGTGCGCTGTTCCTTGTCGACCTCGATGTCGATGTGGAGGTCCGAAACGTCTTCCTGAAGTTCGCTGCGGAGGACTTCCAGCCGCAATTTGTCCAGCGCGTCGGAGGCGTTGGAGACCAGCTCACGAAGAAATACATCCTTGTTCGAGTAGATCGAATGGATCATCATCTGGAGGAGCTGGCGTGCTTCCACCTGAAACTCGAACGTCTCGGTCGTCATATCCAAGGATTCCTTTCCTCGCTCATATCAATCAGCAGCGTCAACGCGCGGAGCCGCCCTTCATCGTATCCAGCCGGCGCCCGCGTCAACCGGCGATCCCCGCAGGGCGTAAGGGAGCCGTCAAGCGGGTGGCCGGAGCCGTATGGACACCGTCAACGGAAGACGGAAGCCCCGAATGAGGGGGTTTCCTCAAGACGTCCGGTTCCGCCAGGACGTCCGGCTGCCTCAGGACGTCCGGCTGCCTCAGGGCGTCCGGCTGCCTCAGGGCGTCCGGCTTCCTCAGGACATCCCATCCACTTCCCGCCGTACCTCACCCGTACCGAACCTCATTCAGGAGCTCACGATGGCCGATCTGGCCTTCGTCGTCACCACGGTCGCGGTCTTCGCACTGGTGGCCCTCGTCGCCAAGGGGGTGGCGAAGCTGTGACCGCCGAGAACATCGTCGGCCTGGTCGTGGCCGTCGCCCTGCTGGGATATCTCGTCCTCGCCCTGCTGTTCCCGGAGAGGTTCTGAGCCCCGTCATGAGTGCTGTCCTCGCCAGTACGCTCCAGTTGCTCGCGCTGATCGTGGCGCTGGGGCTGGCGTACCGTCCGCTCGGCGACCACATGGCCCGCGTCTACTCCCCGGCCTCCTGCTCCTCCTCCGATGCCGGATCCTCCTCCGACGCGGGATCCGTCCGGCATCTGCGGGTCGAGAAGTGGATCTACCGGGCCATCGGCGCCAACCCCGCCACCGAGATGCGCTGGCCCGCCTACCTGCGCGGGGTCCTCGCCTTCTCCCTGGTGAGCGTCCTCTTCCTCTATCTGCTCCAACGCGTCCAGGGCGGACTCCCCGGCTCGCTCGGCTTCTCCTCGATCGACCCGGACCAGGCGTTCAACACCGCCGCGTCGTTCGTCTCCAACACCAACTGGCAGTCGTACTACGGCGAGCAGTCCATGGGTCCGGTCGTCCAGACCGGCGGGCTCGCCGTGCAGAACTTCCTCTCCGCCGCAGTCGGCATGGCCGTCGCGGTGGCGCTCGTACGGGGCTTCACCCGCTCCCGTACCGGCGAACTGGGCAACTTCTGGGCCGACCTGGTGCGTGGCACCGTACGGATCCTGCTGCCGATCTCCGTCATCGGCGCCGTCGTCCTCGTCGCCTGCGGAGCCATCCAGAACTTCGCCGGCATCCACGAGGTCGGCCAGTTCATCGGCGGGCCCCAGCAATGGAACGGTGGCGCGGTCGCCTCCCAGGAGGCCATCAAGGAGCTGGGTACCAATGGCGGCGGTTACTTCAACGCAAACTCCGCCCACCCCTTCGAGAACCCCAACGGGATCTCCAACCTCTTCGAGGTCTTCCTCATCCTGCTCATCCCGTTCGCGCTGACCCGGACCTTCGGCAGGATGGCCGGCTCGGTCAAGCAGGGGTACGCGATCCTCGCCGCGATGGTGACGATCTGGCTCGGCTTCACCGCGCTGATGGTGTGGACCGAGTTCCACCACGGAGCCCCGGCGTTCGACATCGCGCGCGGTGCGATGGAGGGCAAGGAGACCCGGTTCGGGGTCGGCGGCTCGTCGATCTTCGCGGTCGCCACCACGCTCACCTCGACCGGCGCGGTCAACGCCTTCCTCTCCTCCTTCACCGGATTCGGCGGCGGGATCGCGCTGCTGGGCATGCAGCTCGGCGAGATCGCGCCCGGCGGGGTCGGCTCCGGGCTGTACGGGGTGCTGATCATGGCCGTCATCGCGGTGTTCCTCGCCGGTCTGATGGTCGGACGTACGCCCGAATACCTGGGCAAGAAGATCGGCACCCGCGAGATCAAGTTCGCCGCGTGCTACATCCTCGTCACCCCGGCGCTGGTGCTCTGCTTCACGGCCGTCGCCATGGCGCTGCCCACCCCGGGCCACTCGATGACCAACTCGGGCCCGCACGGCTTCTCCGAGATCCTGTACGCGTACACCTCGGCCGCCAACAACAACGGCTCCGCCTTCGCCGGGCTGAACGCGGACACCCAGTGGTTCAACACGAGCCTCGGGATCGTGATGCTGCTCGGCCGCTTCGTCCCGATGGTGTTCGTGCTCGCGCTGGCGGGATCGCTGGCCGGGCAGCGGCCCGTCCCCTCGACGGCGGGCACCCTGCGCACCGACAAACCCCTGTTCACCGGCCTGCTCGTCGGCGCGATCCTCATCGTCACCGGGCTGACCTACTTCCCCGCCCTGGCGCTGGGGCCGCTGGCCGAGGGGCTGGCGTCATGACCGCTCGTACACGTAGGAAGAAGCAAGAGGACGCGATGTCCACTCCCGCCGGCCCCACCGGTCCCTTCGGCTCCTCCGGCCCCACCCCGGCGCGCGCGCCGCACAGCGACCTCTCCTCCGGGTCCGCCGGGTCCACCGGCCGGGTCGGCGTGGGGTTCTTCGACCCCCAGCAGTTGATCAGGTCCCTCCCGGACGCGCTGAGGAAGCTCGACCCCCGGGTGATGATCAAATCCCCGGTGATGTTCGTGGTCGAGGTCGGCTCGGTCCTCACGACCGTACTGGCGATCCTGGACCCGGGCGCCTGGTTCGGCTGGGCGATCGCCGCCTGGCTCTGGCTGACCGTCGTCTTCGCCAATCTCGCGGAGGCCGTCGCGGAGGGCCGCGGCAAGGCGCAGGCCGACACGCTCCGCAAGGCCAAGACGGACACGGTCGCGCGCCGGCTCACCGGCCGTGGCCCCGACGCGGGCGAGGAACGGGTCCCGGGTACGGAGCTGCGCATCGGTGACCTGGTGGTCTGCGAGGCGGGCGACATCATCCCCGGCGACGGCGATGTGACCGAGGGCGTCGCCTCCGTGGACGAGTCCGCGATCACCGGCGAGTCCGCCCCCGTCATCCGCGAGTCGGGCGGCGACCGTTCGGCCGTCACCGGCGGTACGAAGGCGCTCTCCGACCGGATCGTCGTCAAGATCACGACCAGGCCCGGCGAGACGTTCATCGACCGGATGATCGCCCTGGTCGAGGGCGCGGCCCGGCAGAAGACGCCCAACGAGATCGCGCTGAACATCCTCCTCGCGTCCCTCACGATCGTCTTCCTGCTGGCGGTGGTCACCCTCCAGCCGTTCGCGAAGTACGCCCACGCCGAGCAGTCGATGATCGTACTGGCGGCGCTGCTGGTCTGTCTGATCCCGACCACCATCGGCGCGCTGCTCTCCGCGATCGGCATCGCCGGGATGGACCGCCTCGTCCAGCGCAACGTCCTGGCCATGTCGGGGCGCGCGGTCGAGGCGGCGGGCGACGTGTCGACGCTGCTGCTCGACAAGACCGGCACCATCACGCTCGGCAACCGGCAGGCCGCCGAGCTGGTCCCCGTACGCGGCACGGACCCGGCCGAACTGGCCGACGCCGCCCAGCTCTCCTCCCTCGCCGACGAGACGCCCGAGGGCCGCTCCGTCGTCGTCCTCGCCAAGGAGCGGTACGGGCTGCGCGAGCGCCACCAGGGCGAACTGGCCGGCGCCGAGTGGATCGCCTTCACGGCACAGACCCGGATGTCGGGCGTCGACATCACGGAGGACGGCGCCGCGCGCAAGGTGCGCAAAGGCGCGGCGGGCTCGGTGACCGCCTGGGTCACCGAGCGCGGCGGCCAGGTCTCGGCGGACACCCGCGAACTGACCGACGCCATCTCCCAGGCGGGCGGTACGCCGCTGCTGGTGGCCGTCGAGGACGGCGCGGGCGCGCGCGTCCTGGGCGTCATCCACCTCAAGGACGTCGTCAAGGACGGCATGCGGGAGCGGTTCGACGAGCTGCGCCGCATGGGCATCAGGACCGTCATGATCACCGGCGACAATCCGCTGACCGCGCGGGCGATCGCGGAGGAGGCGGGCGTGGACGACTTCCTCGCCGAGGCCACGCCCGAGGACAAGATGGCCCTGATCAAGCGGGAACAGGCGGGCGGCAAGCTCGTCGCGATGACCGGCGACGGCACGAACGACGCGCCCGCGCTCGCCCAGGCGGACGTCGGCGTCGCCATGAACACCGGCACCTCGGCAGCCAAGGAGGCCGGGAACATGGTGGACCTGGACTCCAACCCGACCAAGCTGATCGAGATCGTGGAGATCGGCAAGCAGCTCCTGATCACGCGGGGCGCGCTGACGACGTTCTCCATCGCCAACGACGTCGCGAAGTACTTCGCGATCATCCCGGCGATGTTCGCGGTGGTCTACCCGGGCCTGGACAAGCTCAACATCATGCGGTTGTCGTCGCCCGAGTCCGCGATCCTCTCGGCGGTCGTCTTCAACGCGCTGATCATCATCGTGCTCGTACCGCTGGCGCTGAGAGGCGTACGGTACCGGCCGACCAGCGCGGACCGGATGCTCCGGCGCAACCTCGGGATCTACGGCCTCGGCGGCCTCGTCGCCCCCTTCGTCGGCATCAAGATCATCGACCTGCTCATCTCCCTCATCCCCGGAATCGGCTGACCGTCATGAACACCTCCGTACGCACCACCGCGCGCCTGCTGTGGGCCGGGCTGCGCGCCCTGCTCGTCCTGACCGTGGTCTGCGGGATCGTCTACCCGCTGGCCGTCACCGGCGTCGCCCAGGGCCTCTTCGCCCATCGGGCCAACGGTTCGGAGATCACCTCCGGCGGCAAGGTGGTCGGCTCGGAACTGATCGGCCAGAGCTACCTCCTGCCGAAGAAGAACCCCTCCGACACCACCGAACCGCCCCGCCCCGACCTGCGCTGGTTCCAGCCGCGCCCGTCCAGGGGCCTGGGCACCAACACGGTCAACACCCAGTACCGGCTGCTGCTCTCGGGCGCGACGAACCGGGCCGGCGACAACAAGGAACTCATCGCCTGGGTGACGGCCGCCAAGGCCGCCGTCATCAAGGACAACTCCACCCCGGGCCACCCGGTCACCCCCGACGCCGTCCCCCCGGACGCGGTCACCTCCTCGGGCTCGGGCCTCGACCCCGACATCTCCCCGGCGTACGCCCGCCTCCAGTCCAACCGCGTCGCGGCACGCAACCACCTGCCGGCCGACCGGGTACGCGCCCTGGTGGACGCCCACACGACGGGGCGGACGCTGGGCTTCATCGGGGAGCCGCGGGTCAATGTCCTGGAGCTCAATGTGGCGCTGAGGGCCCTGGGCGGCGCCGACCGGTGACCGCACTTGCCGCGCCACACGTCTGGACGTACAGTTTCTTGTACGTGAGAGGGGTTGCCTGTGAAGACCATGACGTATTCCGAGTCCCGCGCGCGGTATGCCGAGGTGCTCAACTCCGTCAATGACGACCGTGAAGAGGTTGTCATCACCCGGGCTGGACACGACCCCGTCGTCATAGTCTCCCTTGAGGACTACGAGTCCCTGAAGGAGACCGCGTACCTGTTGCGGAGTCCCGCCAACGCCCGGCGCCTGCTCGCGTCCATCGACGAGCTGGAGAGCGGCGGCGGCACGGTGCGTGAGCTGACGCCCGACGACCAGAGCCGTGCGTGAAGATCACCTTCTCCTCGCGGGCATGGGAGGACTATCTGTGGTGGCAGCTTCAGGACCGGAAGATCCTGAAGCGTATCAATGTGCTCATCACGGACATCGCCCGGAACGGCAACGAGGGGATCGGCAAACCGGAACCGCTCAAGCACGGGTTCCAGGGCTACTGGTCGCGCCGCATCAACGACGAGCACCGGCTGATCTACAAGGCCACCGAAGACGGGGTTCTGATCGCGCAGTGCCGCTACCACTACGAGAGCTGACGGCACCCCGCGCCCCGGCACGGGGCCACCGGGGCGCGGGCGATGCCCCCGCGCCCCGTGACCGTGCCTCACTGCCCTGCGTCGCGCGCTAGAGCAGGTGGTCGGCCTTGCCGGCTTTGATGTGCGCCTCGGTGTCGGCCGCTCGGCCGGGGCCGTGGTCGCGCAGTCCGAGCCGGACCTTCACCGTGTCGCCCACCCGGCCCCGTACGGTCGCCCCGACCGCTTCGTAGTCGGCCTGCACGGTGGTCTCGACGTGGACCTCGCTGCCGCCGTACGTGAGGCCGCCGGGGGTGGCCGTCCTGGTCAGGGTCAGCGGGGCGTCCGTACCGCGCACCGTCAGGCCGTCGGGCTCCTGGGGGTCGGACGGCCAGGAGCAGGACAGCGTGCCCGCCGGCTCGCCGGGGGCGGCCGTGTAGGTGATCGGGGAGTTGACGCGGTACGCGGTCCGCGCGGCGGCCCGGGTGGGGAACGTGCACCACGCCGAGGTGAACGCGGTGTCGAAGGAGCAGCTGCCGGGGCGTGACGTCAGCCGCAGGCCGTCGCGCGCGGTGATGCGCAGCGCGACGCCGTTCTCCGTCGTGAACCGGCTGTGGTTGGCGAACCTCGGGGTCAGCGGTACGGACGTACCCGGTTCCACCCCCTTGACCGGCTTCTCCTGCTCCGGCGTGTGCAGGGTGGGGCCGCCTACGGTCATGCGGGTCGTGCCGGTGACGGTGCCCGCGTTGTCGGCGGTGGCGGTGTACGTCACCGTCCCGCTGTCGCCCGGCCGTACGCCGTCCACGCCGTGCAGGGTGAAGGGCGCGTTGGCCTCCCCGTCGCCGTTCTGCACGTCTCCGTACGCGCAGGTGAACACGGGGCCTGCGCCGGTGCAGTTACCGTAACCGCCCTTGCCCGCCCGGGCGACGCCCGCCAGCCCCGACGTGTCCACGACGACCTTGACGTTGCGGCCCGGGCTTCCGCCGCCGCCGCGCACGACGGCGACGGGCACGACGAAGTCACTGTTGGCGGCCTCGGCGCCCTCGTCGGCGTTGTACATACGGAAGGCCGCGGGGGCTTCGAGCCGTAGCGCCACCTCGCGGGAGTTGTCGGCCGCGGCGGGCACCGTGGCCGTGGCGAGGACGGTGGCGAGCGTCGCCGCCAGGGCGGCCGGGCGCCGGGCGGTCGATATCCGGTTCCGTATCCATCGGCGCATGCGGGCACTATGCCAGTGGCTGTCCTCGGCCGGGCCCCGGCGGGTCCCGGCCGGTGCGCAGGACCGTACGGGGAGCAAGGCGCCCCCGGTATCGGTACGTTGACGGATCGCCGCGGCGGCTTCGGTACCGATGCGGCGGCTCTTATGCTCGGCCGATGACCACACGGGAGAGCACGTACCGAGAGAACGCGGACGGGCGTCGCGAGGGCCTGCTGGCCGGCCGCGTCGCGATGATCACCGGGGCCTCCAGCGGGATAGGCGCGGCAGCCGCGAAACTCTTCGCGCGCGAGGGCGCCGCGGTCGTCATGACGGCGCGCCGCGCCGACCGGCTCCAGGCCCTGGCGGAGGAGATCACCGCGGCGGGCGGGCGCGCCCTGGCCGTCCCCGGCGACGTCAGCGACTCCGGCGACGTCCGGCGTACCGTCGAGGCGGCCGTGGCAGAGTTCGGCGGCCTCGACTGCGCCTTCAACAACGCCGGTTACGCCACCCTCGAATCCTGTCTGCACGAGACGGACGACGAGGTGTACGAGCGCACGATGAACGTCAACGTGCGGGGGGTGTGGAACTGCATGAAGCACCAACTGCCGGTGATGCTCGCCTCGGGACGTGGCGGATCCATCGTCAACACCAGCAGTACGGCGGGCCGCTACGCCACCGGCGCCTCCGTACCGTACGTCGCCTCCAAACACGCGATCCTCGGCATCACGCGCGCCGCCGCCTCCGAGTACGGAGAGCGGGGCATCCGCGTCAACGCGCTCGTCGTCGGCACCACGCGCAGCGAGATGATCGACGAGGCGGTACGCCAGGTCCCCGGGCTGGAGCAGGCGTTCATCGCCCCACAGATCCAGAAGCGCATGGCCGCGCCGGAGGAGATCGCGGAGGCCGCGCTCTGGCTGTGCGGCGACCGGTCCTCGTTCGTCACGGGCGTCGCGATGCCCGTCGACGGGGGGATCTCGGCTCAGGCGAAGGCGGGCTGACCGGGGGCGGGACCGGGGGCGGACCGGGGGCGGACGATAATCGGGGGCTCACTGTCAGTGGTGGTTGGCAGACTGTCCGTACGCGCGCTTTCCGCGGTCGGTTCATCGCGGAAAGGGCTGACGGCTGCCGACGACCGACGGAGCACTCATGACGACGCGAGAACCCCGGACCGGTGGGTCCGAACAGACGGCGACCGAGTCCGAACAAGTGGTGACCGAGCCCGAACAGAAGGTGACACCGACGTCCGAGTCGGAGCGCACGCTGTTCGGCGGGCCGCTGCGGTACGACATGGGCTGGAACAAACACGACGACGCGTTCCTCCAGTTGAGCTTACGGTCCATGGTCACCCGGCTGCCGCGCCTGGTCGGTACGACGATCCGGCTGGCTGTGGAGGCGGACAAGGGCGCTTTACGGCTGGTCACGTGCGCCGAGATCGGACGGGGCGTCAGCCAGGCGGTCGGGCTGATCGCCGTGAACCGGGTCCTGACCCATCTCCTCGGCGAGGGCACCACGGCCGAGCGGCTCACGCAGGCGGCGCCGGCGCTGGCGGTCGCGGGCGGTACGGCGCTGGCCGGCGCGGTGCTGCGGGCCCTGTCCACTGCGGGTACGGGGCAGTTGGAGCCCAAGGTCGAGCGGGTCGCCACCGAGCGGTATCTGTCGCACACCGCCAGGGTCGAGCTGGCGGCCGTCGAGGACGACGAGTTCCACAAGCTCCTCGACAGCGCCCAGTACGGCGCCGGGTCGGCCCGCCGCATGGTGCAGTACTGCCAGAACGTCATGAACGCCCTGATGTCACTGATCGCCGCCGCCGGGGTCCTCGCCGTACTGCACCCGGTGCTGCTGCCGCTGCTCGTCGCGATGACGCTGCCCAGCGCGTGGGCGGCCCTGACCGTGGCCCGGCACCGGTATCTGTCGTTCCAGGCATGGGTGCAGCATTCTCGGGCCGGAAGCCTCATCAGCAGTCTGCTGATCTCCACCGACGCGGCCCCGGAGATCAGGGTGCACAACGTCGGGCCGTTCCTGCTGCACCACTTCCGTGCGATGTCGCAGTCGCAGGAGGCGGAGCAGCGCAGGCTGGCCAGGATCTCCGCCCGTACGGGGTTGATCGCCGCCGGGTGGACCGGACTGGCGACGGCCGCCGCCTACGCCACGCTCGGCGGACTGCTGTGGACGGGGGCGATGGCTCTCTCCGTCGGCGGCACCGCCGTGCTCGCCATCCGTACCGGCTCGTCCAGCCTGGAGAACCTGGTGCTCCAGGTGAACTACCTGCATGAGGAGAGCCTGTTCGTCGAGGATCTGCACCGGCTCTGCGAGGAGGCGGAGGGGCGGGCCATCCCGGTCGGCGGGCGCCCGCTGCCCGCGGAGCCGGCCGCGATCACCTTCGAGGACGTCGTCTTCACCTACCGGGGCAAGGACAACAAGAAGGCACTCGACGGGGCGAGCCTGACCATTCCGACCGGCCGGATCGTCGCGCTGGTGGGGGAGAACGGCAGCGGCAAGAGCACCCTGATCAAGCTCCTGTGCGGGCTCTACCAGCCGGACTCGGGCCGCATCCGGTGGGACGGCGTGGACGCGGCCGAGGCCGACCGGCAGGAGTTGGTCTCGCGCGTCGCCGTCGTGGGCCAGGACTTCTACCGCTGGCCCTTCACCGCCGAGGTGAACGTCAGCATCGGGCGCCCCGAGGTGCCGACGAGCCGGGAGCGGCTGGAGGAGGCGGTGCGGTACGCGGGCGCGGAGCGGCTGATCGAGGAGTTGCCGCGCGGCTGGCGGACCCTGCTGGCCCGTGGGTACAAGGGCGGGCACCAGCTCTCCGGCGGTCAGTGGCAGCGCCTCGGCCTGGCCCGCGCGCACTACCGGGCGGCCCGCATCCTCGTCGTCGACGAGCCGACCTCGGCCCTCGACGCCAGGGCGGAACAGCAGCTCTTCGAACAGATCCGCCGGCTCGCCGACTCCGGACAGACCGTCATCCTCATCACCCACCGGCTCGGTTCGGTGCGGGCCGCGGACCTGATCCACGTTCTCGACCAGGGCCGCGTCGTGGAGAGCGGCACTTTCACGGAGCTGCTGTCCGACGAGACCGCAGGGCCCGGGGTCTTCCGCGACCTCTATCGGATCCAGGCCGCCCAGTACGCGGTCGACAGCCCCCACATCCCCGCCCAGAACCGCCATGCGCCGGTGCGCGACACCGCTGGGAGCGACCAGTGACGGCCGCCCACCGCCGGCCGGCCGCTCCCGGGAGGTCAGGCGGAAGCCGCCTGGGTGTTCCGTACCGTGAGACGCAGCGCCGAGCCACCCGCACCGAGCCGCAGATCCACGCGGCCCGCCGGGGCGTCGGAGTCGATCTCCGGGTGGTCGTCGCTGGAGACGCGCAGCACCAGCCGGTGGCCCGCCGAGAGCCGGTAGTGCGTGGGCCAGATGTGTATGTCCAGGTCGTAGTACGTACCCGGGTTGACGCGCGAGAGCTTCGTATGGCCGTGCCGGTGACTCGCCTTGAGCCATCCCGAGGTGATCCTCGTGGCGGTGCCGTCCGGCGCCTGGTCGAAGAACACCGCAGCGATGTTGCCGTCGTCGGCGGTGAAGGAGGCGCGGACGCGGACCGTGGCGTCGCCCGCGAGGACGTGGTCGCGGCGCAGCACCGGCGTGGTGAAACGGAGCTGCTGGTGCTCTCCGGGAGCGGTGGTCCCCGTGTTGACGTCGAAGGAGGACACCGCGGCCTGGCCGGGCGCCGACCGCAGCGAGCCGTCGGGTCGCAGCCGGAGCCTCAGGTCGCCGGCGTCGGGCGGTGGCCACCGGGCGAACCGCTGCCAGCCGCCGCCCGCCCCGGGGCCCGGAATCTCGTACGAGGTGACGCGCGCGGCGGGCAGCGGAGCACGCCGGTCCCGCGCGAGCCAGTGGTCCCACCAGGCGAGGTAGCCGCCGGGGCCGATGCCGGCGTACTGGCCCTCGGGGTAGCCGTGCTCCCACGGCCCCGACACCAGCCATACGTGCTCGGGCTGGGCGAGGTGGTTCTTCACCATGCCGTCCCGGTACCGGTCGTACCAGCCGTTGATCTCCAGGACGGGCACGGTGAGCGCGTTCCAGCGGGACATCACGCTGCGCCGGCGCCAGAAGTCGTCGTACAGCGGGTGGGCGGCGTAGGTCCGGAGGGTGTCGGGCGCTGTCGCCTGCTGCCAGTCGCGAATGCGGGCCGAGTAGATGCCGCCGCGGTAGATGGTGTTCTCGTACCAGTCGCTGATGCCGTTCATCGGGACGACGGCCTTGAGGTGCGGCGGACGGTTCACCGCGGCGAGCAGGGTGGTGTGCCCGCCGTAGCTGACGCCCATCTGCCCGATGCGGCCGGTGGAGGCGGGGTGCCGGGCGAGCCATTCGATGACGTCGTAGTTGTCCCGCTGCTCCTGCGGGCCGAACGGGTCGACCGTGCCGGGGGACGCCCCCGATCCGCGGACCTGGCAGACCAGCGCGTTGTACCCGCGGCGGACGAAGAAGGACGCGCCGTCCCCGAACGCCTCCAGGCTCGCGGCGTAGGCGGTGTACTCGTACACGATGCCCGGGAAGGTGCCGGGCGCCGGGCGGCCCGAGGCGTCGGCGGGCCGGTAGAGCTGGCCGGCCAGGTGTCCGCCGTCGTGCAGCGGCACGCGTACGTCCTCGCGCACCACGCCGTGGACGGCGGGGCGGCTGTACGAGAAGAAGGGGTCGGCCGGGACGGACAAGGCAGGCGTGTCGGAGACAGGGGAGGCAGCGGGGGCAGCGGGGTCGACCGGGGCGGCGGAGGCAGCGGGCGCGGCAGAGGCGGCGGGGCCCGCGGGGGCGAGGGCCGCGGTGAGTGCCGTGGCCGCACCGAGGGCACAGACGGTCCGGCGCCGTACGGGCCGAGGCGTCTCCGGGTCGTACGGCGCCGTGGACGGGTGCATGCGCGGGTTCTCCTTCCGTGGAGGGTGAACGGGGCCGAGGGGCGGGCCCGGCCCGGTTCAGAGCGAGATGGCCCCGGTGAGCAGGGCCGCGACGGTCATCACGAGGGTGGTGCCGAAGGCCCAGCGGAAGATGAAACGCTGGTGCTCCCCGAGCTGCACACCGCTCATGCCGACGAGGATGAAGGTGGAGGCGGTGAGCGGGCTGAGCGGGAAGCCGGTCGTCATCTGGCCGAGAACGGCGGCACGGGCGATCTCGGCCTGGTCGGTGCCGAACCCGGCAGCGGTGTGCGACAGCACGGGCAGTACACCGAAGTAGTAGGCGTCCGGTGTGAAGGCCAGGCTCAGCGGCATCCCGGTGATGGCGACCAGGGGCGGCAGATGGCCGCCGAGGGAGTCGGGGACGACGGACACGAGCGCCTCGGCCATCTCGGAGATCATCTTCGTCCCCGTCAGTACTCCGGTGAAGACACCGGCGGCGAAGATCATCGTGGTGACGAGCACCACGCTCCTGGCGTGCTTCTCCAGCAGGGCCTGCTGCCCCTCCCACGTGGGGCGGTTGACGAAGAGGGCCAGGGCGAAGGCGAGCGCGAACAGCGCCGGCAGCGGCATGACTTCCGTGATCAGGGCGACCAGCAGCACCAGTGTCAGCAGGACGTTGAAGACGGTGAGCCAGACAGCCGGCGGCGTAAGCGGAGTCTCTGCCTCCTGCCCGGCCTCCCGCACGGCGGCCTGCTCCGTCTTCCTCTCGGCTGTCCCCTCCGCTGTCCCCTCCGCTGTCCCCTCCGCTTTCTGGTCCGCTTTCTGCTCACCCGTCGGCGTCAGCGCGCCGAGCCGACGGCGCTCGCGGCGGCCGATCCAGTACGACGCGGCCAGGACCCAGGCGATCCCGCACCCCATCGCGGGCAGGACCGGTGTGAACACCTCGGAACTGTCCAGCTTCAGCGCCGCCATGGCCCGGACTGTCGGACCGCCCCAGGGGAGCATGTTCATCACGCCCGCGCCGAGACAGACCGTGCCGGACAGCACCAGCGGGCTCATCCCCAGGCGTTTGTAGACCGGCAGCAGCGCGGAGACGGTGATGAGGAAGGTGGAGGCGCCGTCACCGTCCAGGGCCACGCACATCGTGAGTACGGCCGTACCGACGGCGACCCGCGCCGGATCGTTGCGCGCGGCGCGCAGGATCTGGCGTATCAGCGGGTCGAAGAGACCGGCGTCGACCATCAGGGAGAAGTAGAGGACCGCGAAGGCGATCATGATGCCGGTCGGTGCCACCGTGGTGAGGCCGGCGAGGATCATGTCGCCCATGTCGCCGGCGAAGCCGCCGACGAGCGCGGCCAGCACGGGGAGCAGAACCAGCGCCACCAGGACGGAGACACGCTTTGTCATGGTGAGCAGCAGGAACAGACCGATCGTGGAAAACCCCAGAGCTGCCAGCACGGGTGTCGCTCGCTTTCTCGTATACGGCGCACGGCGGGGGACCGCCGGGCGTCCGGTGCGCGGCGCCCCGCGTTGCCGACGAGTTTCGGAGCGGCGACAGATCGGCGTCCAGCATCAAACCGAGATCTGTCCATGCGATCTGCGCATCAATGGGCGGGAGGTGTGCCTACACTCGCTCGCCATGGAGAGCACTCTGCGTCAACTGGCGGCCTATGCGGCCGTGGCCCGGGCGGCGAGCTTCACGGCGGCCGCCGCACAGCTTCACGTGTCGCAGTCGTCACTCAGCCGCGCGGTCGCGGACCTGGAGCGGCAGCTCGGCGCACAGCTCCTCGAACGGGACACGCGGAACGTCCGGTTGACCGCCGCAGGAGTGGAGACCCTGCGGATAGCGGAGCAGATCGTGAACGCGCACCGGTCCGGGAT
Source organism: Streptomyces sp. NPDC059092 (assembly GCF_042756365.1). Classification (NCBI taxonomy): domain Bacteria; kingdom Bacillati; phylum Actinomycetota; class Actinomycetes; order Kitasatosporales; family Streptomycetaceae; genus Streptomyces; species Streptomyces sp. NPDC059092. The sequence goes on along the minus strand of NZ_JBHZEJ010000031.1, from coordinate 64,421 downwards.
GAAGGAGCTGGAGCGGTTCCTGCTCGGAGAGTCGGGCACGGTCGCGGTGGCGACCCTCCCCTCGGTGGCCGCGGTGCTGCTGCCCCAGGTGATCTCGGCGTTCCGCAGGCAGCGGCCCCAGGTGACGATGCAGATCATGGACGGGCTGGAGCAGTCGGTGCTGGGCCGGGTCCTGTCCGGGGACGCGGACTTCGCGATCACGACGGGCGAGCCGTCGGGGCAGCTGGAGCACCGCCCTCTGGTCCGCGACCGGTTCGTCGCGGTGCTGCCGCAGGATCATCCCCTGACCGGCCGCCCGGTGGTCTCCTGGGAGGACCTGGCCCGCGAGCCGTTTCTCGCGGTGGGGCGGGATTCGAGCGTACGGAGGCTCACCGACGCGGCCTTCGCCCAGGTCGACGCGCGGGCGGCACCGGCGGCCGAGGCGGGGAACGTGGCGACGGTGGGCGGGCTCGTGGCAGCCGGCCTCGGAGTGTCCGCGATGCCCGCGCTCGTGCTGCCGCTCCTGGGCACCGGGCCGGTGGTGCACCGGCCGCTCGTCGCCCCCGTGGTCGATCGCCGCCTGGACATCGCCCTGCGAACGCGCCGTCCCCTGCCGCTGGCGGCACAGCGGTTCCTGGAGACGCTGGAGGAACTCCGCGCCCAGCGGTGCGACCTGCCGCCCGGGGTCACCTGGGCCTGATGCCTCCCTGTGCCGGCCGACGAAGCCCTGGTTCCGCCCTGTGCCGGCCGATACCGGCCGACGCCGCCTGATACTCGCCGACGCCGCCAACTCATGAGAAAAGCGCATGGATTGATGGATGTCTCTTGCTGGACAGGCATTTCCTCGCGTCGGCACGCTGAAGGTACGGGTGCCGCGGTACGGAGCGACGTACGGCGGCGGACGACCGCGCGACGTACGACAGCGCTGGGAGTCGCGGGACACGACGGAATCGGCGAGGGAGCACGGTGGTGTCGAGCACAGATCCGGAAACCGGCGGTATCGGGCAGCTACGCGGGCTGAAAGTGGTCGAGTTCGCGCATGTGGTGGCCGGTCCACTGGCGGGCTCCATGCTCGCCGACCAGGGCGCCGACGTGGTGCACGTGGAGCCGCCGGGCACGGGCGACGCGGCACGCGGAATGGGACCGCGGAAGGACGGGCACCCGCTGTGGTTCAAGGTCGCCGGGCGTAACAAGCGTTCGGTCACCCTCGACCTGCACCACGAGGCGGGCCGGGAGCTCGCCCACCGGCTCGTCGCCTGGGCGGACGTCGTCATCGTCACCCTGCGCAGCGGACGGCTGCGCGCGTGGGGCCTCGACTGGGAGGCCGTGCACCGGATCAACCCGAAGGCCGTACTGCTCCAGATATCCGGCTTCGGCGCGACCTCGTCGCGGGCCGACGAGCCCGGTTTCGGCAAGGTCGGCGAGGCGCGCAGCGGGGTGGTGCATCTGACCGGCTTCCCGGACAGCCCGCCCGTGCACACCGGCTTCTCGCACGGTGACGCGGTGACCGGACTGATGGGCGCGTACGCCGTCCTCGCCGCCCTGCACCGCCGCGACCACGACCCCGACTTCGACGGCGAGTGGATCGACCTCGCCCTCTTCGAGCCGCTGTTCCGGCTGGTCGAGTGGCAGGTCATCGTCCACGACCAGTTGGGCTCCGTACCGGAGCGCTCCGGCAACCAACTGGCTGTCGCCCCGGCGGCGGTGATCAACACCTACCAGTCCCGTGACGGCGAATGGATCACGGTCACCTCCGCGACCCTGCGTTCCGTACGCAACATCGCCCGGCTGCTCGGGCTGGACGAGGACGAGTTCGCCACGGTGGAGCAACAGCACGCCGGGCGCGAACGGCTCGACGACGGCCTGCGGGCCTGGGTGTCGGAGCGCACCGCCACCGAGTGCCTGGACGCCTTCGCCCGTACGGAGGTGGTGGCCTCCCCGGTGTTCAGCGCGGCGGACATCGCCGCCGACCCGGTGTACGCCGAGCGCGAGGACATCGTCACCGTCGAGGACGCGGACCTCGGCGCCGTGCGGATGCAGGCGGTGATCCCCCACTTCCGGCAGCGGCCGGGACACGTCTGGCGGACCGGGCCCGCGCTCGGGCAGGACAACCAGCTCGTCTACCGCGAGTGGCTCGGCCTGGACGAGGGCGAACTCGCGGCGCTGGAGAACAGCGATGTCGTCTGAGTCCCGCGCGTCCGGTCGCGCCGAACCGCCGCCCGCGCCGGCCAGGCCACCGCTGCGCTCCCTCCTCTTCGTGCCGGGCACCAGGACGGACCGGCTGCCGAAGGCGCGGGCGGCGGGAGCCGACGCCGTGATCCTCGACCTGGAGGACGCGGTGCCGCACGACGGCAAGGCGTCGGCCCGTGACCAGGTGGCCGAGGCCGTCGCGCGAGCTGCCGAAGACCCCGGCGGGCCACGGCTCTTCGTCCGCGTCAACCCGCTCGACGGCTGGGCGGCGGCCGAGGAACTGCGCGCCGTCGCCCGTCCCGGGCTGAGCGGGATCGTGCTGCCCAAGGTGGACGGTGCCCACGATGTGCGGAACGCGGACCGGCTGCTCGGCTGGTGCGAGCGTGAGCGGGGCCTGCCGCCGGGCACCATCGCCCTCGTACCTCTCCTGGAAACAGCCCGCGGGCTGCGCGACGCCCACGACTGCGCTGCGGCCGCCGACCGCGTCGCGTACCTGGGCGCCATCACCGGCGAGGGCGGCGACGTCGAGCGCGCAGTCGGTTACCGGTGGAGCCCCCGGGGGACCGAGACCCACGCGCTGCGCTCCCGCGTCCTGCTGGACGTACGGGCCGCGGGCGCCCCGCATCCTGTCGCCGGACTGTGGACACGTATCGGCGACCTCGAAGCGCTGCGCTCCTTCGCCGAACAGAACCGTTCCCTCGGCTACACGGGGATGATGGCGATCCACCCGTCCCACGTCCCCGTGATCAACGACGTGTTCTCACCGCACCCCGACGAACTCGCCCGCGCGGCCCGCCTGATGGCCGCGCTGGAGGAGGCCCAGGCGCGCGGCGCGGGCGCGGCGACGTTCGAGGGGGCCATGGTGGACGAGGCCATGGCGGCGACGGCACGGCTGCTGCTGGAGCGCCACGGCTGTGCGGCGCGGGGCGGGCCCGAACGGCTGCGGGCGCCGCAGGAGCACGGCGAAGCACTGGAACCGCCCGCCACGGCCGCCCGTTGAGCCCCGACGACCCGCTGGGCGAGCCGGCCCCTGCTCGACGGCGGCCGGCGGCTGGAGCGCTACGAGGGCGCCCGCCCGTACCTCCTGGCCCGCGCGGTCCGCGTCGGCTGAGGCGTACGTCGCCGGGACGCGGCTCGCCGGGACGTACGCCGGCTCAGCGCCGCAGCCCGAGCGCGGCCCGCCCCGCGTAGCGCGCCTGGCCGCCCAACTCCTCCTCGATGCGGATGAGCTGGTTGTACTTGGCCGTACGGTCCGAGCGGGACAGTGACCCGGTCTTGATCTGGCCGCAGCCGGTGGCCACGGCGAGGTCGGCGATCGTGGTGTCCTCGGTCTCGCCGGAGCGGTGCGACATGACCACGGTGTAGCCGGCGCGGTGGGCGGTGGCGATGGTGGCGAGGGTTTCGGTGAGCGTGCCGATCTGGTTGACCTTCACCAGGATCGAGTTGGCGACGCCGTCACGGATCCCCTCGCGCAGCAGCGTCTCGTTGGTGCAGAAGACGTCGTCGCCGGTGAGCTGGCAGCGGTCCCCGAGCCGGGCCGTGAGCAGCCGCCATCCCTCGTGGTCGTCCTCGGCCATCGGGTCCTCGATGGAGGCGACGGGGTAGCGGTCGACCAGGGAGACGAGGTGGTCGGCGTGCTCGCCCGGGGTGCGGCGCACGCCCTCGCCGGTGTAGTCGTACACGCCGTCGCGGAAGAACTCGGAGGTGGCCGGGTCCATCACGACGGTGATGTCGGTGCCGGGCTTGTACCCGGTGCGCTCGACGGCTCGTACGACGAAGTCCAGCGCCTCCTCGGCGGTCCGCAGCTCCGGGGCGAAGCCGCCCTCGTCACCCACGCCGGTGCTGTGGCCCGCGGCGACGAGGTCGCGGCGCAGGGTGTGGAAGACCTCCGAGCCGATCCGTACGGCCTCGGTGAAGGTGGCCGCTCCGATCGGCGCGATCATGAACTCCTGGAAGTCCAGTGGATTGTCCGCGTGCGCGCCGCCGTTGATGATGTTCATCATCGGCACCGGCAGCAGCCGGGCGTCCACCCCGCCGACGTACCGGTAGAGCGGCAACCGGTGGGCGCGCGCGGCGGCCTTGGCGGTCGCGAGGGAGACGCCCAGGATCGCGTTCGCGCCGAGTCTGGACTTGTCCGGGGTGCCGTCCAGCTCGATCAGCGCGCTGTCCACCGCCGCCTGGTCCTCCGCTTCGAGGCCCACGACGGTGTCCGCGATGGAGTCGTTGACGGCGTCGACGGCCCGCCGGACCCCCTTCCCGTGGAAGCGGGCCGGGTCCCCGTCGCGCAGCTCCACCGCCTCGCGGGCGCCGGTGGAGGCCCCGGAGGGCACGGCCGCGCGTCCGGTCGAACCGTCCGCCAGCTCGACGTCGACCTCGACGGTGGGGTTGCCGCGGCTGTCGATGATCTCGCGCGCCGTGATGCGGGTGATGGCGGTCATGGTGCTGCTCCTCACGTCCGGTCCCCGGGAAGGGGGTACAACAGCGAGTAAGTTTCTGTCGGAAACAAAGTGAGTTCCGAAAGGGAACGTACTATGGACCCATGAGGATGCACAACGCCGACGAGCACTGCGGGATCGCCCAGGCAGCCGTCATCACCGGCGACTGGTGGAACGTCCTGGTCCTCCGGGAGATCGCCCGCGGCCACGTACGCTTCGACGCCCTCGCCGCCGAACTCGGCCTCTCCCGCAAGGTCCTCACCGAACGACTCGGCCGACTCGTCGCCTCCGGGGTCCTGCACCGCAGCCTCTACCAGCGACGCCCGGTCCGTTACGAGTACCTGCTCACCGACTCCGGACTCGCCCTGCTCCCCCTGCTCGTGGCCATGCAGGACTGGGGCGACCGATGGGTGCTCGGCGACGGCACCACCACCGCGACGGCGGCCGAGGACGGCGCGGAACACGCCCGTGTCCACGCACTCGCTCTCGCCGGGGCGCGGCTGCCCGCCGCTCTCGAACTGCCCTCCGGTGGCGGCGCGGAACACCCCGTCGTCGCGCCGGACGCCGCGGCGACCGTACTGTTCACGTACCCCGGCACCGGGGTGGACTGGGGCGACGAACCGATCCCCGGCGCCGCCGGATGCACCCTGGAGCACCGGCTGTTCCGCGACGCCTGGCCCGACTTCCGGCGCGCGGGCGTGGCGGTGCACGGGGTCAGCAGTCAACTCCCGTACGAACAAGCGGCCTTCGCCCGTGCGGAGGCGATCCCCTACCCGCTCCTCTCCGACGCCCGGCAACGCCTGGCCGCCGCCCTGCGCCTGCCCACCTTCCGCGGCGCGGGCCGGCTGCGCCTGAAGCGGCTGATCCTGGTCGTGGACCGGGAACGGACGGTGCGGCACGCGCTGTTCCCGGTCGACGACATCCCGCGCGCGGTCGAGGATGCCCTGCGGCTCGCCACGGCGACATGACCTTCCCCTCGCACATGAGGGCGTCGGCGGGTCATGATGACGCGGAGGCACGGCGGATGAGCGGGGGCGGGATGTCTGAGCGAGCCACAGAACCCGGGGGTGCGTCCCGGGCGGTCACCTGGGGGCTGCTGGCCGCCTTCGTGGTGCACGACCTGGAGGAGTTGGCGACCATGCCCGGGTGGGCCGGCGCCCAGGTGGACCGATGGCGCGAGACCCACCCACAGATCCCCGAACGGGTGTGGTCCGCGATGAGGGTGACACCCGGGCACGCGGCCACCGCCATCGGCCTGATGGGGCTGGTGGTCGGCGCGGCGTCGGCCGACGGAGCCAGAACCGGCGGAAGGTCGCCCTGCTTCCAGACCGTACTGGCCGGATTCGGCCTGCACGCGGTCTCCCACCTGGCACAGAGCGCCGCCCTGCGCGGATACACCCCCGGGGTGGTCACGGCCCCGCTGGTGGTCGCCCCGTTCTCACTCTGGGCCTGGCACGAACTACGCCGCGCCGGCGTCCTCGGAGAGGTCGACACCCGAAGGGCACTGACGAGCGCCGCCCTCTTCCCGACGGGCATCCTCGGGGTGCACGCGGCGGCGTACGGGCTCAGGCGCCTGGCCCGCAGAACTCCCGGGGCCACCCGCCCGATCCGCTGAGAGCTGCCGCCACGCAGCGACCCAGACGCTCTCGAACTGCCCGGCCGTCAGCGGTTCCGGCACATGGCCTTCCCACTCGGACACCGGCGATTCGGCGGTGATCCCGTACCGCGCGTCGGGATCCGTGTCGCGCGCGGCGGCGACAGGCCGCGAGCCGGCCCCTTGGAGCTCCACCTGCCGGACCACCCAGTCGTCGTCGCCGACCTCGAAGGGCCGTCCCGATGCTGGTGGTGGTCACCTGCCAGCCCTGCCCGTCACGGCGGTGCTCGGGTGAAAACAGTGCCTTGAGGAACGACCGGGTGAACAGGGTGCTCTCACCGGTGAGGCCGTGCGCCGGTGACCCTGACCCGGTGGAGTACACCAAGAGCTGTTCCGGATCGTGCGAGATATGTAGTTCAGGGCCCAGGGCCGTGGACTTTAGTGAGCGCAGCGTGACATCCACATCCTGCGAGCCCCTGCATGCGTCGAGGAAGAAACATTGGATGGCCGCACGGTTACCCTGCATGCTCTGCACGGTCCCGCGCACGTCGATGGAGTTCTCGAAGGCGGCGCCTGGCGATGTGTCCCACGTCGCCCGTGCACGTGCTCGATGCTCTCCTGCGTGTACGCCGATAACGCAGGCCGAAGTGAAGCCTCGAAGGTGAGACCCGGCTGGTCCACGCCTCCTCGCGGCACCAGTCACCCCATGCGCCCCCGTCGCCAGCCGCTCAAACGACGGGGGCGCCGTCATACCCGAGGGGCACGCCCCGGTATGGCCCCGCGTTTATACGTGCGCGGGGCCAACCTCCCCTACTGCGGGCAGAGATTGAGAAGTTGACCAGGCGTCTTGCCGGGCAGGAGGAAGTGTTGTCCCGGCTGGTGATCACCCGAACAGGATTGTCCCGTGGCTGGAGGAGAACGCCCCGGACATCGGTGGGCCAGGTGATGATCCACCCTGCCCGTCCCGGCCCCGTCCCAGTCACCCGTTCCAGGCCGTCAGCGTTTCTGCTGGTCAGTGCCCGTTCCAGCGTTCCCGCGTCCCAACATGATCGCTTTTTGTGGCGGGCGGAACAGATCACGGAACAAGCTGTGGCCGTCCAAGCAGTCCGCTGGACGACCCACTTCCGCACCATGGAGATCTTCGATGCGTTCGCGACTTGCCGCCCGCTCCACCCGCCTCGCCCTGGCCGTGGCCGCCGCGGCTGCCCTGGCTGCCACCGCGACCCCGGCCGCCACCGCCGACAGCGGAAGCACCGCCGCGCGGGCCTGTGCCACCAACGACCTGACCTTCAAGATCACCTCGAAGACGCAGGCAGGTGGCTACCTCCTCGTCACCGCCAAGGCCAAGTCCGGCGTCACCTGCTACCTGGAGGGTGTCTTCCCCTCCGCGTCCTTCGGCTCCGCCGCCGACACCGAGGTGCGGCCCGTCGAGCACAGTGTCAGCGACGACGTCGTCCTCTCCGGCTCCGCCGCCGCCTACGCAGGCATCAACCCCAAGTCCACCAACAACGAGAACGGCAGGCTGTTCGAGAAGCTCCACCTCTCGGTCACAGGCGACGTGGACAACTTCGTCACCCTCAACCTCCCCCACACCGTCCAGGTCGACCGCCCCCTCGCCACCAACTGGCACGTCGACCCCGCCGACGCCGTCCCCTACAGCTGACCCCCGCGACGGGCGCCTCCACGGCGCCCGTCGACAACAGCGTCGCCCGCCTCCTGTCCTGGTGGCGGGCGACAGACGGCTGACCAAGGAGTCTCCGTCCGGCGGAAGTCCTCTCGCCGGGGTGGAGGCTCCTCTTCGTCCTGAAAGGTGTGCGTCTCGGCTGGGTAGCCGCGTATGAGGTCCTGATCGATATGACCTCACCAGCCAAGGTCGACCCACAACGGATGGTGTGGCCGTTGTCCCTGGCAGGTTGGACGGATGGCGTGGCCGTTGTCCCTGGCAGGTTGGGCCGCAATCCCCGCCTTCATCGCCGGCACCGTCGGCTACCTCATCACCGTTCGGATCCAAACGCACCAAGCCCGCGGCTTCCTCCGCTACGACCGGGCGCTCGCCCGGGGCCGGCCGATCGGCAGCGGCGCGATCGAGGGCGCGGCCAGGCAACTGGTCGCCGACCGCCTCGCGATCACCGGCAGCCGCTGGAGCGTCCCCGGAGCCAAAGCCCTCCTCCAACTCAGCGCGATCATCAGCAACGGCGATTCACCGCCTACTGGCACTGTCACGTGCGTCAGGAACACACACGTCTCTATCTCCGCCTCGACGAGGCCGATTACCGCCTGACGGCCTGAACGATCTCACTGCAGGAGAGCCACACCCGTCGCAGACTGGCTACCTGAACGGTGAGGACGTGGTCGGCCCCAACACCTCAGTCTTTAAGCCAGCCCCTGCAGCAGTCACACCACCGCAGACCGGAGACTTCTCAGCTGTCGAGCAGTTGCCGGAGAGCGTCCCGACGCAGGCGCGTTTCCGGGGCGGCGGCGTCGCCGTCGAAACGGACGCCTTCGGCGATAAGGACGTCTGCAGGTGTGTCCGCGCGCGTCTGGTCGCGCCACTGGAAGCCTTGGCTGACGCGTCCTGCAGCATTGAGGACGCGCCAGGGGTTGGGGCATTGGCCGCAGGTGGCCAGATGGGTGCCAACCGGGACGGCATGGCTGCCGATCACCGCCGCTACGTCTCCGTAGGTGGTCCACCGCCCGGCGGGGACGGCGCTCAGCAGGGTATGCAGCCCCGTCCAGTCCTTGCGGGTGCCGTTGAGCTGCCTGGCCAGACCTGCGAGATCGATCCCCGCCAACGTGGCCCATTCCTCGGGATCGACATCGGCCGGCACATGGTCAGTATCGACGTCCCACCACGTCGTCCCCTGTATGCCGTCGGCGGTGCGCTCTGTCACGCTCGTGAAGATGTGGTTGGCGAGGCCGGTCGGAGAATAGGACGCGCCGTCGGCGTCCCAGCGCAGTGGCTTGGCCGTGTTGTTGGTCCAGGTGGCCGTCGCCCGGCTCATGTCCTCTTCCACCCACGCGAGGATGGCGTTGCGGATGGATTCCGGTGCACCGTGGCGCGGCGTCAACCGCAGCCTTGTTCCGTCCGGCAGCAGGCCCGCGCCGACGATGACATGCACGGCGTTGCCCGAACGCGAGCGCTCCTCCAGCTTCCGGGCTGCGGCTTCACTCTCGACCCGGGCCGGAGTGAGCGTGAACTCCTCGACCTCGGCAGTCGGATAGACCTTGGTGAAGCCGGCGACGAGGTGGCCCTCCACCTTCCACAGGCCCACTTGTACGAGGTCGATGTCGAGGCTCATCTCCGACAGCCAGACCACCGAGTGGGTGACCTGTTTGGGGAAGTCGGCTGCGATGATCACCTGCCGAGGACGCTGGAGCAACTCCGGACTCCAGTCCCCGTCCACGTGGTCGAGCAGACGCTGCCTGCACGTGTCGAGGTCGAAAAGCTGTCCCCTGCGCGACAAGAAGTCGCGGTGTGCTCGGGAGAGTGTGTCGAGGTCGAAGCGGGAGACCAGCGCGGCGTAGGTGATCGCCTGGAGGTGTACGTCCCGGTCTGCCGTTCCGCGCTTCAGCTCGACCACGACGAGGCGTCCGGTCGCGTCCAGCCCCAGAACGTCCAACCGGTCGCGCGCCGGTACTCCGTCGGTGTCGGCCCACCGGTCGTACTCCGCGGTGATCACGAGCACCGCCTCCCCCAGCACCTGCGGGTGGGCGATCACCCACTCCTGAAGGTGCTGCCGCTCAAGAAGACTCTCCGCGGCCAGCCCGGTGCGCCAGATCGGCGTGGCCGTCCCGCCCGCGACGGTGAAGAGATGATCCACGGTGCCCCCTTGGTACGCCCGGTAGCGGTGCGCCGGACGTCCAGAGCCTACGTGGATTGGATTTCCCCTCGAAGGTTCTTTCGCCAGACCACGGACACGCCCTCTTGTCGCCTTCTGGGAGCCGGTTTCCGAGGTTGGCTCCCAAACGGCTCCCAAGATGGCCCCAGGAACGAGTCAGGGGCCTGATCCACTAAGTGGATCAGGCCCCTGACCTGGTGCTTCAGCTGTCGGGGTGGCGGGATTTGAACCCACGACCTCTTCGTCCCGAACGAAGCGCGCTGCCAAGCTGCGCTACACCCCGATGTCGCTGTTGTCCTCGCGACATCGATTACTTTAGCCCACCGCTGGCCGGAGACGAAATCCGGTTTTGGCGGGCCCGGGGCGTCCCGGGACGTGTGGTGGCGTCCCTTCGGGGCCCGGGGCCCGGGGCCCGGGCCCCGGGGACTGGAGAGCGCCGGGCCCGTCCCCGTCAGGCGCGCGCCGTCAAGGTCAGCAAGGTCGCTTCCGGGGGGCAGGCGAAGCGGAGGGGGGTGTAGCGGTTGGTGCCGCAGCCCGCGGATACGTGGAGGTACGCGGTGTGCTCCGGCGTGCGGTGGGTGGAGAGGCCCTTGGCGCGGTCCGTGTCGAGGTCACAGTTGGTGACCAGCGCGCCGTAGAAGGGGATGCAGAGCTGGCCGCCGTGCGTGTGGCCCGCGAGGATCAGGGGGTAGCCGTCCGCCGTGAAGGCGTCCAGGGAGCGCAGGTACGGGGCGTGGACCACGCCGATCGAGAGGTCCGCGTCCTGGGCGGGGCCGCCCGCGACGCGTGCGTACCTGTCCCGCTTGATGTGCGGGTCGTCGACGCCCGTGAAGGCGATCTCGTGGCCGTCGATCTTCAGCCGGCCGCGGGCGTTGTTCAGGCCCACCCAGCCCGCCTCGTCGAACGCGTCACGCAGGGGCTCCCACGGGTTGTGCACCGCGTGGACGGCCGGGGCGTTGCCGTTCAGGCCGTGGCGGCCCCGGGTCTTCTCGAAGAGGTAGCGGGCCGGGTTGCGGAGCTTCGGGCCGTAGTAGTCGTTAGAGCCGAAGACATAGACACCGGGGAACTCCATCAGCGGGCCGAGCGCGTCCAGCACCTCCGGCACGCCCTCCGGGTCGGAGAGGTTGTCGCCGGTGTTGACGACGAAGTCGGGGCCCAGCCCGGCCAGCGACTGGAGCCAGCGCTGCTTCTTGCGCTGTCCGCTCACCATGTGGATGTCGGAGACCTGGAGGACCCGAAGATCGCGCATACCGCGCGGCAGCACCGGTACGGAGACCCTCCGCAGCCGGAACGAGCGGGCTTCGAATCCGGCGGCGTAGGCGAGGCCGGCGGCCCCGACTGCCGCGATACCGGCGGTGACTTTGAGGGGAACCCCGTAGCGTGCGCGCATGCGTCCATGGTCGCAGACGCGCCGGGTGCGGGAGATCCGCGGGGAGCCCGGCGAGGCATCCGCGGGGTGGTTGTCCACAGGCGGGGATATCCGCAGGCGGCCACCTCGGCCCACCTGCCACACTTGGCCCCATGACCAGCCTCAAGTCCAGACTGAAGGAAGACCTCACCGCGGCCATCAGGGCGCGGGACGAGCTCCGCTCGGCCACGCTCCGGCTCACCCTCACCGCGATCACCAAGGAGGAGGTCTCGGGCACGTCGGCGCGCGAGCTGTCCGACGACGACGTGCTGAAGGTGATCGCGAAGGAGGCGAAGAAGCGCCGCGAGGCGGCCGAGGCGTTCGCCCAGGGCGGCCGTGACGAGCAGGCCGAGCGCGAGAAGGCCGAGGGCGCGCTGCTCGACACGTACCTGCCGAAGCAGCTCACCGACGAGGAGCTGGCCGGGATCGTGTCCCAGGCCGTCGCGGAGGCGAAGGCCGCGGGCGCCGAGGGGCCGCGGGCGATGGGCGCCGTCATGAAGATCGTGAACCCGAAGGTGGCCGGTCTCGCCGAGGGCGGCCGTGTGGCGGCCCTGGTGAAGCGGTCCCTGGCCGGCCAGGGCTGAGCCCGGAGGGCCGCCGGGGTGGCGGTTCCGAACACACCGGAGGGCGGCCCGCGTGCGTGCGGGCCGCCCTCCGGTCGGTTACGCGGTCAGAAGCGCGGGCGCGCGGTTACGGGAAATTCCCGCCGCCGTTCCCGTTGCCGCCGCCGTTGCGGCCACCGCCGAACGGGAACTCGAAACCGCCGCCCGGCTTCCCGTCGCCCGAGCCGCCGTTTCCGTTGCCGCCGTTGTTCGAACCGCCGTTGTTCGAACCGCCGTTGTCGGAGCCGCCGTCGCCGCCGCCCGGGTTGTTGCCCCGGTCCGGGTCCTTGTTCTTCGGCGCGTCCGGGATGTCGACGGTGTTGAAGGTCGGCGCTTCCTTGCCGTCCAGCGCTCCGGTGACCGCGTCCTTCCAGATCGGTCCCGGTACCTGACCACCGAACACCTTGTCGTGGTAGGTGCCGCCGATGGTGATGTTCTCCATCTCGACCTGCTGGGAGGGGCTGCCGACCCAGACCGCGCCGGACAGGTTCGGGGTGTAGCCGACGAACCAGGCGTTCTTCCTGAGGTCCGTCGTACCCGTCTTGCCCGCGTTGTCGCGGCTGGTCAGACCGGCCGACTCACCGGTACCGGAGTCCACCACGCCCTTGAGCAGGGTGTTGATGGTGTCGGCCGTGTTCTCGGTCATCGCCCGCGAGCAGCTCGACTTCGGAACCTTGAGGCTTTCGCCCGCCACCGTCTTGATGGAGGAGATGGCGATCGGCGTGCAGTACGTGCCGCGGTTCGCGAAGGCGGCGTACGCGCTGGCCATCCGCAGCGGCGAGATGCCCTGGGAGCCCAGGGTCAGGGCGGACGGCGACTCGGGGAGCTTCTTGCCGTCACCCTGGACGACGCCCAGCTTGGAGATCGTCTCCGTCACCGGGCAGAGCCCGATTTGCCCTATCATCTGCACGAAGTAGGTGTTGACCGACTTGGCCATCGCCTCCTTCAGCGCGTACGGACCGACCTCGGACTCGTTCTCGTTCTCGGCCGTGTCCCCGCCGGTGTTGACCCACGGCTTGCCGCTGCACGTCTGGATCGAGGCCGGGTACGGCATGTCGTACGGCGACGGGTACGACTGCGTCGGCGGTACGCCGCGTTCGATCGCCGCCGTCGCGAGGAACGGCTTGAAGGTCGAACCGGTCGGGAAGCCGTAGTTCGAGCCGCCCATTCCGTGGTCGACCGAGAGGTTGATCTGGGTCTCGTTCTTCCCGAAGCCGTACGGCTTGGACTGGCCCATGCCCAGGACCTTGCCGGTGCCGGGCTGGACCAGCGTCACGGCCGTCGCGACCTTGTCGCTCTGGTTGACGTGGTCCTTGATCGACGCCTGCACCGAGGACTGGGCCTGCGGGTCCAGCGTCGTGCGGATCGTCAGGCCGCCCTGGCTCCAGACCTTGGCGCGCTCCTCGCGGCTCTTGCCGAAGACCGGGTTCGTCAGGAAGACCTCGCGCACGTAGTCGCAGAAGAAGCCCGCCCCACTGACCGCGGTGATGCAGCCGTTCTTCGGACGGCTCACCTTCAGCTCGATCGGCGCGGCCTTGGCACGGTCGGCCTCCGCCTGCGCGATGTCGCCGACGGCGGCCATCCGCTGGAGCACGGTGTTGCGCCGCTTGGTCGCCTCTTCCTCGTCGTTGACGGGGTCGTAGCGGGTCGGCGACTGGACGATGCCCGCGAGCATCGCCGCCTCCTCCAGCTTCAGGTCCTTGGCCGGCTTCGAGAAGTAGCGCTGCGACGCCGCCTCGATCCCGTACGCCTGCTGCCCGAAGAACGTGATGTTCAGGTAGTTCTCCAGGATCTTCTTCTTGCCCAGTTCCTCCTCGACCTGGATCGCGAACTTCAACTCCTGGATCTTGCGTCCCAGGGTCTGCTGGGTGGCCTGCGCGACCTTGTCCGGGTCGTCGCCGGCCTCCTCGACGAACACGTTCTTCACGTACTGCTGTGTCAGGGTCGAGGCGCCCTGCGCGACGCCGCCCGACTGTGCGTTGCGGTTGACCGCGCGCAGCACGCCCTTGAGGTCGATGGCCCCGTGCTCGTAGAAACGCGAGTCCTCGATCGCGACGATCGCCTTCTGCATGTACGGGGAGATCTTGTCGAGCGGTACGACCGTACGGTCACGGAAATAGACGGTGGCGATGCGGCCGCCCTGGGAGTCCAGGATCGCGGTGCGCTGACTCAGCGGCGGCGTCTTGAGGTTGGCGGGGATCTCGTCGAACCCCTCGACCGTCCCCTTCGCGGCGAGCCCCAGCGCGCCGAAGGCCGGCAGTGCGATTCCGGCGAGCACCGCCCCCGCGAGCACACTGACACCGAGGAACTTGGCGGCCTGCTGGGTCCCGGTCAGACCCCCGCCCGAGCGCTTCTTTGGCATGAGGGCAGCCTACGTTCTCAATCGCCGGACACGCGTCAAGGCTCTGGCCTAAGCTGTCCCCAACTGTCACAGCAGTGCGGTCATGCATCAAGACCTCCCGACGAACTTCCCGTGAACCCGAAACGCGAGAAGCGATGTCCGAATCGCCCTGACCTGCCGCCGTGTGTCCGTTGTGGCTCGACTGAAATAACCCGACTCTTTTGGATTGTTCCTTTATGCCCTGGGGTCACTCCTCTGGGTGATCTGCCGCGTACGCATAGTCCGTTCGGGCCATTCAAGATTGGGCCCGAAGGGGGTGTTGCGCTGTGCCCGCCTTCCGTAACGTCCTCAACTGGCAACGGTGAATATGCCGCTGCCGCCGTGGGGGAGCCTCGATTCGGGAGAGGACGGCGCCGGCATGGGCTGGGTAACCGACTGGAGTGCGCAGGCAGCTTGCCGCACTACCGATCCGGATGAACTGTTCGTACAGGGTGCGGCGCAGAACAGGGCCAAGGCGGTGTGCACCGGATGTCCGGTGCGGACCGAGTGCCTGGCCGACGCGCTGGACAACCGCGTGGAATTCGGCGTGTGGGGCGGGATGACGGAGCGGGAGCGCCGCGCGTTGCTGCGCAGGCGTCCGACCGTCACTTCGTGGCGCAGGCTGCTGGAGACGGCGCGTACGGAGTACGAGCGCAGCGCGGGCCTGTTGCCCGTGGGCTTGGAGGATGACGAGACGTACGAGACCTACGCGGCGGTCGGGTAGATCCCTGGCCGTCCCGGTGCTGGGGCGGATGCGTTTCGGTCCCACCGATTACCGAAACGGACTCCGCCCTGGCCGGGAGCCTGCCGGAAGCGCGCTGGGTGTGACGTGGACGAGCGGCCGCGAGGCAGGACTGATCCTCGTGTCGCACATTGGGGGGCCATACATCCCCGTGGCCTCGCAACAGGTCGTCCACGTACCCCCAGTTCCAGCTCCCCGGCACACCTCTGTGCTCCCAGGTCTTCAGCGTGTCCCTGAGGCGAGACGCTCACCGATCACCCTGAGTCCGGCCAGGTCGTGCACATCACCTGGCAGGGCTCCCACCTCGACCACCGCCACCTCGGGGTGGAGCGAGGTGAAGCGATCGCGCGTGCGCCGCTCACGCGCGAGTACCTGCATGCGCTCGGCGTGGAGATACAGCAGACCCGCGGTGAGCTGTTCCACAGTTGTGACAGAAGCCGCTGCGTCGGCGGTGTCGGAAACGGACACATCGGTCGCGATGTCACCCGGAGTCCGCGAGGTCTCCGGAGTCCGCGGGGCCTCTGGAGTCTCTCGGCTGTCTGATGTGTCGGGGGTCTTTTCGGTCTGGTCCGCGTCGGAAGCCTGCTCGGCCGCTACGGGGGGCTCGACGGCTTCATGAAGTCCGTGCGGCTCGGACGCTTCGGGAGAGGAGCTGTCCGGGGCGGTAGCGCCACTGCCAGCATTCCCCCGTATCCGATCCGCCATGCACCCCTCCTCAAGATTTTCCGCAGCGGCCCGCGCCCGCTCCGCCGACAGCCGGGCCGCCCCGCTGCCGTGGACCCGGTTGAGGACCAGCCCCGCCAGCGGCATCTCCTCGGCCGCCAGCCGCCGCACGAAGTACGCGGCCTCCCGCAGCGCGTCCCGCTCCGGCGCCGCCACCACCAGGAAGGCCGTGCCCGGCGCCTGGAGCAGCCGGTACGTCGCGTCCGCGCGGGTGCGGAAGCCGCCGAACATCGTGTCCATCGCCGCCACGAACGTCTGCACGTCACGGAGGAACTGACCGCCCAGCAGCTTCCCCAGCGTTCCGGTCATCATCGACATACCGACATTCAGGAACTTCATCCCCGCCCGGCCGCCCATTTTCGCCGGGGCCATCAGCAGCCGGATGAACTTCCCGTCGAGGAAGGACCCCAGCCGCTTCGGCGCGTCCAGGAAATCCAGTGCCGAGCGCGACGGCGGGGTGTCGACGATGATCAGGTCCCAGGCGTCGCGGGCCCGTAGCTGCCCCAGCTTCTCCATCGCCATGTACTCCTGCGTGCCGGCGAACCCGGCCGACAGGGACTGGTAGAACGGGTTCTCCAGAATGGCGCGGGCCCGGTCCGCGTCCGCGTGCGCCTCGACGATCTCGTCGAAGGTCCGCTTCATGTCGAGCATCATCGCGTGCAGCTCGCCGGGTCCCTCGACGCCCTTGACCCGCCGCGGCGTGTTGTCCAGCGAGTCGATCCCCATGGACTGGGCCAGCCGGCGCGCCGGGTCGATGGTCAGGACGACGGCCTTGCGGCCACGCTCGGCGGCCCGTACACCGAGGGCCGCCGCGGTCGTCGTCTTGCCGACCCCGCCGGAGCCGCAGCACACGATGATGCGTGTGTCCCGGTCGTCGAGCAGCGGATCGATGTCGAGCGGGGCGGCCGCGGAGTCCAGGGTCATGCGAAGACCTCACCAAGTTTCCGTAGCTCTCCCGCCAGCCGGTAGAGACCGGCGAGGTCCATCCCCTCCCCGATGAGGGGAAGCTCGTACGCGGGCAGCCCCAGCTTGGCGAGCACGGCCCGCTGTTCGCGCTCCAGCTCCACGCGCTGGGCGTGCTCGGCGGCCTGGTCGAGCAGCGGCCCGACCAGCTTCGCCGGCTCGGCCACCCCGGCCGAGGCGAGCGCCTTCGCCACCTCCTCGCGGCGGTCGCCCGCCGCGGCGCGTACGGCCGCCTCGTCCAGGAGATGCGGACGCACCATGTTCACGATCACCTTGCCGACCCGCAGCTCGGCGCCCTTCAGCTCGGCGATGCCGTCCGCGGTCTCCTGAACGGGCATCTCCTCCAGCAGTGTCACGAGATGCACCGCCGTCTCCGGCGACTTCAGGACCCGCATCACCGCCTGCGCCTGATTGTGTATGGGGCCGATCTTCGCCAGCCCCGCCACCTCGTCGTTCACGTTGAGGAAGCGGGTGATGCGGCCGGTGGGCGGCGCGTCCATCACGACATAGTCGTAAGTGAAACGTCCCTGCTTGTCCCGTCGGCGTACGGCCTCGCACGCCTTGCCGGTCAGCAGCACGTCCCGTACGCCGGGCGCGATCGTCGTCGCGAAGTCGATCGCGCCGATCTTCTTGAGCGCCCGGCCCGCGCTGCCGAGCTTGTAGAACATCTGGAGGTAGTCGAGGAGGGCGCGCTCGGCGTCGATGGCCAGCGCGTACACCTCACCGCCGCCCGAGGCGACGGCGATCTTCCGCTCCTCGTAAGGAAGGGCTTCCGTATCGAAAAGCTGTGCGATCCCTTGTCTGCCCTCGACCTCGACGAGAAGAGTGCGTTTGCCCTCCGTCGCGAGGGCGAGCGCGAGGGCGGCGGCGACCGTCGTCTTACCGGTACCGCCCTTGCCGCTGACGACCTGGAGCCTGCTCACGTATTCGAGCCTAACCAGTAAGGCCACGGGCTACGCACGAGGCTGCCACCCGGTACGACTACAGTCGCCCCATGACCAAGTGGGAATACGCGACCGTGCCCCTTCTCGTGCACGCGACCAAGCAGATTCTGGACACCTGGGGCGAGGACGGCTGGGAGCTCGTCCAGGTCGTTCCCGGACCGAACAACCCCGAGCAGTTGGTGGCCTACCTGAAGCGGGAGAAGGGCGTATGAGCGGCACCGTCGACGCCACCCTCGCCGAACTCGGGCTGACGCTGCCCGAGGTCGTACCGCCGCTGGCCGCCTACCAGCCGGCCGTACGGTCCGGTGCGTACGTCTACACCTCGGGCCAGGTCCCGATGGTGGACGGCAAGCTTCCGGTCACCGGCAAGGTGGGCGCCGAGGTCACCGCCGAAGAGGCCAAGGAACTGGCCCGCACCTGCGCGCTCAACGCACTCGCCGCCGTCAAGTCGGTCATCGGCGACCTGGACCGGATCGCGCGCGTGGTGAAGGTCACGGGCTTCGTCGCCTCGGCCGCGGACTTCACCGGACAGCCGGGCGTCATCAACGGCGCGAGCGAGCTGCTGGGCCAGGTCCTCGGCGACAAGGGCGTGCACGCGCGCAGCGCCGTCGGCGTGGCCGTGCTGCCGCTGGACGCGCCGGTCGAGGTCGAGATCCAGGTGGAGCTGACCCAGGACTGAGCGGGCCGGATCCCCGGATCCCGGGGTCCTCGCCCGATGCTGAGAGGTCCCGTCCGGTACGTGTGTACGGCACGTACAGGGCGGGGCCTCTCCGCGTACACGCCCGGACCGCCGGGCCCGTACACCGCCCGGGACCATCCTCGTGACACCGTCCGGGACTTCGGCGCGTGGCCAAGCGCCTCTCGAACATCCTCGCGCCAGCGCATAGCATCCGGCCATGTCCAATGGTCAGTGGTACCCGCCCGAATGGCCCGAGCAGATCCGCGCCCTCGCCGCCGGCGAGATCACCGCGGTGACCCCCCGGCGGGCCGCGACCGTGATGCTCCTGCGCGACGAGCCCGGCGGCCCCGCCGTCCACATGCTGCGCCGCCGTACCTCCATGGCCTTCGCCGCGGGCGCGTACGCCTACCCGGGCGGGGGAGTCGACCCCAGGGACGACGACCGCCTCGTCGGCTGGGCCGGTCCTGGCCGCGACGTATGGGCTCGGCGGCTCGGCGTCGGCCCGGCCGCCGCGCAGGCGATCGTCTGCGCGGCGGTACGGGAGACGTACGAGGAGGCGGGCGTCCTGCTCGCGGGGGAGACCGCGGACACGGTCGTGGGGGACCTCGGCGGATACGACCGGACGGGAGGCGACGACCGTGGTGCCGGTGGTGCCGGTGGTGCCCGTGGCGTCGATGGTGTTCATGGCGCGCGTGACGACGACCGGGACGGCTGGGAGGCCGATCGCGCGGCCCTCGTCGCCCGCGAGCTGTCCTTCGCGGACTTCCTGCACCGGCGCGGGCTGATCCTGCGCAGCGATCTGCTCGGTGCGTGGGCCCGCTGGATCACCCCGGAGTTCGAGCCGCGCCGCTACGACACCTGGTTCTTCGTGGCCACCCTGCCGCCCGGCCAGCGGACCAGGAACGCCTCGACCGAGGCCGACCGTACGGTGTGGATCAGGCCCTCCGAGGCGACGGAGGCCTACGACAGGGGCGAGTTGCTGATGATGCCGCCGACCGTCGCGACACTGCGTCAGCTCCAGCCGTACGGTACGGCCGCCGACGCGCTCGCCGGGGCCGAGGGACGGGACCTGGCGCCCGTCCTGGCCACGGCCCGTCTGGAGGGCGAGGAGCTGGTCCTGAGCTGGCCGGGGCACGACGAGTTCACCAAGCGCGTCGACCCGGCGCCCCCGCACGACCTGAGCGGCGATCCGAGCGGTCCCATCCCCGGTCCCGGTCCCAGCTCCGGCCTCGGCGCCGGCTCCGGCTCCGGCGAGCAGAGCCCGGCCGGAGGCACCCGATGAGCGACGCCGCCGCCGCCCTCCCCGGCCGGCCGCGCGGCGGAGTGCTCTCCGGCCCCGCCACCGCCCGCGCCGTGAACGTCCTCGCCCCGAACCCTTCCCCGATGACGCTCGACGGCACCAACACCTGGATCGTCTCGGAGCCCGGCTCCGATCTGGCGGTCGTGATCGACCCCGGGCCGCTGGACGACGTCCACCTCAAGGCGGTCATCAGCACCGCGGCGAAGGCCGGGAAGCGGATCGCGCTGACCCTGCTCACTCATGGCCATCCGGACCACGCGGACGGCGCCGCCCGCTTCGCCGCCCTGACCCGTACCGAAGTCCGCGCCCTGGATCCGGCCCTGCGGCTCGGTGACGAGGGTCTGGCGGCCGGCGACGTCATCACCACCGGAGGCATGGAGATGCGGGTCGTGCCGACCCCGGGCCACACCTCCGACTCGCTCTGCTTCCACCTGCCCGCCGACCGCGCGGTGTTGACGGGAGACACCGTCCTGGGGCGCGGCACAACGCTCGTCGCGCACCCGGACGGCAGGCTCGGCGACTACCTCGACTCACTGCGCAGGCTGCGCTCGCTCACCGTCGACGACGGCGTCGACACGGTCCTGCCCGGCCACGGCCCGGTCCTGGACGACGCGCAGGGCGCCGTCGAGTTCTATCTTGCCCACCGGGCGAACCGGCTCGCCCAGATCGAGACCGCGGTCGAGAACGGCCACCGCACGCCCGCCGAGGTCGTGGCGCACGTGTACGCGGGGGTGGACCGCTCGCTGTGGCCCGCCGCCGAGCTGTCCGTACGCGCCCAGCTCGACTATCTGCGCGAGCACGGCCTGATTCCGGAACAGCCGGGCATCCCGGATTAGCTGAGCGTCCCGGAGCAGCCGGGCCGTGCCGCGCCCCGGGCGCCCTCGGCACACGCCGACGGGCCCCGCCGTCGTCCGGCGGGGCCCGTCAGCAGCGAGCAGGAAGCCCGTGTCGTGCGCTCAGCGCGAGCGCTTCGCGAGGCGCTCCACGTCCAGCAGGATCACCGCGCGCGCCTCCAGCCGCAGCCAGCCACGCTGGGCGAAGTCGGCGAGCGCCTTGTTGACCGTCTCGCGGGAGGCGCCGACGAGCTGGGCCAGCTCTTCCTGGGTCAGGTCGTGGACGACGTGGATGCCCTCCTCCGACTGCACGCCGAAGCGGCGTGACAGGTCCAGGAGCGCCCGCGCCACACGGCCGGGAACATCGGAGAAGACCAGGTCGGACATCTGGTCGTTCGTCTTGCGCAGCCGTCGCGCGACGGCGCGCAGCAGTGCCGTGGCCACCTCGGGGCGGGCGTTCAGCCAGGGCTGGAGGTCGCCGTGGCCGAGGCCGAGGAGCTTGACCTCGGTGAGCGCGGTCGCGGTGGCCGTGCGCGGGCCCGGGTCGAACAGGGACAGCTCGCCGATCAGCTCGCCGGGGCCGAGCACGGCCAGCATGTTCTCCCGGCCGTCGGGGGAGGTGCGGTGGAGCTTGACCTTGCCTTCGGTGACCACGTAAAGGCGGTCGCCGGGGTCGCCCTCGTGGAACAGCGCGTCACCGCGCGCCAGCGTCGCTTCACTCATCGAGGCGCGGAGCTCCGCTGCCTGCTCGTCATCGAGCGCCGCGAAGAGCGGGGCACGCCGCAGAACGTCGTCCACGTGTTCTCTCCTTGTCGACCTGCTCAGGGAACCGTGGTCCCCACCTGCTCAGAGGACCGTGGTCCCCATGATGCCGTACGTGCTGCTTCTTCTCGGGTGGCTCGGCATCCCGGGCTTTCTCCGCCCTGCTCCGAGCTCCGACTGTTCGAACTGGCTGTTCGAAACCGTGCGATCAGTCACAAGTTTGACGTACGTACGTGCCCCACCGTGCCCCGAGGGCCGATTCGAGTGGTGATCCGCCATGGTCGGGGCGGATGTCGGTGGTGGGCTTTACGCTGGCCGGGTGTCCAACTCGCCGGTGACAGCGCAGGCCAAGGGGGCTGGAAGAGTGTCCGCGGAGCGTAATTCCGCTGTGGGCGAACAGCCTTCGGCGAAACCGAAAAAAGCCACAAAAAGGTCAAAACCCAAGGCTGAGACGCCCGCCGCCGGGGTCAAGGCCGGACAGGAATCGAAACTGGCGATGGTCCGCCGGGCCCGCCGGATCAACCGTGAACTGGCCGAGGTCTATCCGTACGCCCATCCCGAGCTGGATTTCCGGAATCCGTTCGAGCTCCTCGTCGCGACCGTCCTGTCCGCCCAGACGACCGATCTCCGGGTCAATCAGACGACGCCCGCGCTCTTCGCCAGGTACCCGACGCCCGAGGACATGGCCGCGGCCGTGCCGGAGGAGATGGAGGAGGTCATCAGGCCGACGGGCTTCTTCCGCGCCAAGACCAAGTCCCTCATAGGGCTCTCCACCGCGCTCCGTGACCGGTTCGACGGCGAGGTGCCGGGCCGGCTGGCCGATCTGGTGTCGCTGCCCGGCGTCGGCCGCAAGACGGCCAATGTGGTGCTCGGCAACGCGTTCGGTGTCCCTGGCCTGACCGTGGACACGCACTTCGGCCGCCTGGTCCGCCGCTGGAAGTGGACGGAGCAGGAGGATCCGGAGAAGGTCGAGGCGGAGATCGCCGCGATCTTCCCCAAGAGCGAGTGGACGATGCTCTCCCACCGGGTGATCTTCCACGGCCGCCGGGTCTGCCACTCCCGCAAGCCCGCCTGCGGCGCCTGCCCGATCGCGCCGCTCTGCCCCTCGTACGGAGAGGGCGAGACGGACCCGGAGAAGGCGCGCAAGCTTCTCAAGTACGAGTTGGGCGGGTATCCGGGCCAGCGCCTGAGCCCGCCCGCCGGCTACCCGGGCAAGCCGGCCCCGCCCGCGGGCACCGCGCGGGATTGAGCGGCGGGATCGAGCAGCGGAGCGGAATTGAGCAGGCGGAGGAGGTGCGCCGTATGAAGCGCCATATGAAGCGCCGTACGGGATTGCGGGGCACGGCGGGCCGTGGCGGCCGAGCGGGCCGCACGATCGGGTGGAGCCGGACGGGCACGGAACGATCCGGCCGACGGCAGGCGTTGTACGACGGGGGTGCCTATGACGCGCGCTAGAGAGACCTACGACCCATCGGCCGACGGCATCGCCGTCACCACCGAAGGCCTGCCCGACTGGCTGGCGCCCGTCGTCGGCGCGGTCAGGACCGTCCAGGGCGAGCAGCTCAGCCGCTTCCTGCCGCCGGAGAGCGAAGGCGGCCGGCAGTCCGCCGTGCTGATCCTCTTCGGCGAGGGTGACCACGGGCCCGAACTGCTGCTCATGGAGCGCGCCAGCAGCCTCCGCTCGCATCCGGGGCAGCCCGCGTTCCCCGGCGGCGCCCTCGACCCCGGGGACGGCGACCCGGCGACCACCGGCCCGCTGCGCGCGGCCCTGCGGGAGGCCCAGGAGGAGACCGGCCTCGACCCGGCGGGCGTCCAGCTCTTCGGCGTGCTGCCCCGGCTCTACATCCCGGTGAGCGGCTTCGTGGTGACGCCCGTCCTCGGCTGGTGGCGTACCCCGACCCCGGTCGGTGTCGTCGACCCCGCGGAGACGGCCCGGGTCTTCACGGTCCCGGTGGCCGAGCTGACGGACCCGGCCAACCGCGCGATCACCCGCCACCCCCGAGGCCACCAGGGCCCGTCCTTCCTGGTCGAGTCCGCCCTGGTCTGGGGTTTCACCGCCGGCGTGATCGACGGCATCCTGCACCACGCGGGATGGGAGCGGCCGTGGGACCGTTCCCGGCACGTTTCGCTCGACTGGCGTGCATGAAAGGCTGACCCGGTGCCCTGGCCGGGGCCACTGGTGACATCTCCGCGAGGCGAGCGAGGCTACTGACGGTGAACGTGCTGGACATCCTGCTGCTGCTCGCCGCCGTCTGGTTCGCCGTCGTCGGCTACCGCCAGGGGTTCGTCGTCGGCATCCTGTCCGTGGTCGGCTTTCTGGGCGGCGGTCTCGTCGCCGTCTATCTCCTGCCCGTGGTCTGGGCCAAGCTCACGCAGGACTCCGAGGTCTCCACGACGGCCGCCGTCGTCGCGGTCGTCATAGTGATCGTCTGCGCCTCCGTGGGGCAGGCGTTCACCACGCACCTCGGCAACAAACTCCGCCGTTACATCACCTGGTCCCCGGCCAGGGCCCTGGACGCCACCGGCGGCGCGCTGGTCAACGTCGTGGCGATGCTGCTGGTCGCCTGGCTGATCGGTACCGCCCTCGCCGGTACGTCCCTGCCGACGCTCGGCAAGGAGGTCCGCAGCTCGAAGGTGCTCGCCGGTGTCTCCCAGGTCGTGCCCTCGGAGGCGTCGCGCTGGTTCACGGACTTCTCGTCCGTCCTCGCGCAGAACGGCTTCCCGCAGGTCTTCAGCCCGTTCGTCAACGAGCCCATCCCCGACGTCAAGCCCCCGGACCCGGCGCTCGCCGGCAGCCCGGTCGCGGCCCGCGCCCAGAAGTCCATCGTCAAGGTCGTCGGCACGGCCCAGAGCTGCGGCAAGGTCCTCGAAGGCTCAGGCTTCGTCTTCGCCGACCGCCGGGTCATGACCAACGCGCACGTGGTCGGCGGCGTGAGCGAGCCGACGGTCCAGATCGGCGGCGAGGGCAAGCTGTACGACGCCAAGGTCGTCCTCTACGACTGGCGGCGGGACATCGCCGTACTGGACGTGCCCGACCTCCCGGCGACACCGCTCCAGTTCGCCTCCGAGGCCGCGTCCAGCCGGGACGACGCGATCGTCGCCGGCTTCCCGGAGAACGGCGCGTACGACGTCCGCTCCGCACGTGTCCGCGGCACCATCGACGCCAACGGCCCCGACATCTACCGCCGCGGCGAGGTCCAGCGCAGCGTCTACTCGCTCTTCGCGACCGTGCGCCAGGGCAACTCCGGCGGCCCGCTCCTCACCCCCGAGGGCGAGGTGTACGGGGTGATCTTCGCCAGGTCGCTCGACGACGCGCAGACCGGTTACGCGCTGACGGTCGACGAGATCCGCGACGACATCACCCTGGGCCGGACCGCGAACCAGCAGGTCGATACCCAGGGATGCGCGCTCTAGCGAGCCCTGGCGCGGTTGCCCTGGTGCTCCAGCCGTAGGAGCAAGCCGCAGGAGCTGGTGCCGCGGCGGGGCACAGCTTGCCGGGAGGGGTACTAGGGCGTGTTTCGAAAGTCCCGCCTGGCCCGCGACGCCTGGCACGCACGCTCGCTGCGTTGCCGGAGTCGTCCGAGTACGTCCGGGCCGTCGAGGGTGCCGATCCTCCGCCTCGCGATCGCGCTCGGCATCCCAAGGGCAATTCAGTGCGCCGAGACGGAGCGAGCGGAGCGAGTGCAGTGCACCGGACGCCGCAGGCCCGCCCTACGGGCGGACGGCGCTACTTTCGAAACACGCCCTAGGTACGTTGATGGCGCAGCCGGGCCGAGACCCAGCGCGCCCTGCGGCGGAGAATCAGCGAAATGCCGAGCCGGGCATCATGGCGCTGATCATCGGGGCCGCCCCTTCTGTGGGTGATCGGCCCCGAGGCCGAGCGGCGGTTGCGTGCTGCGTCACCGTAGTCGTGCGTCCAGCCCATACCCCGACGTCTGCCCGTGCCCCATGGTCGGTAACCGCGCCGGAGGCGGCCAATCGGCCTATGCGTCCGGCATTTGGCCGTTCGTAGGACAAGCGTTCGTGGCGTTCACCCGATGGAGTGTGCGCCGGTCACTTCGCCGGTCACCGCGACGCTCCACCGGCTCTTCAACGGTCCGGTTCGGGGTCCTTGAGCCAGTTGACGAGCTCCGAGGAGAACGCCGCCGGATCCTCCTCGTGCGGGAAGTGTCCCAGACCGTCGAACAGCCGCCACCGGTACGGAGCCTCCACGTACGCGGCCGACCCGGCCGTGCTGCGCGTACGCATCGCCGGATCGAGTGACCCGTGGAGCTGGAGGGTCGGCACCCGCACGGGCCGTTTCATCCGCCGGTTGAACTGGATGCCGTCCGGGCGCGCCATCGACCGGACCATCCAGCGGTACGGCTCGATCGAGCAGTGCGCCGTGGACGGAATGGCCATCGCGCGCCGGTAGACCCCGATCGCCTCGTCGTCGGGCAGCCGGGGCCCCGACCAGTCCTGGATCAGCCGCCCCACCAGCGCCGCGTCGTCGGCGAGCAGTTGACGCTCCGGCAGCCACGGCCGCTGGAAGCCCCAGATGTACGACCCGGCCCGACTCTGCGAGAAGTCGGAGAGCATCGCCGAGCGCCAGCGGCGTGGGTGCGGCATCGAGGAGACGGCCAGCCGGCGCACCAGCTTGGGTCGCATCACGGCAGCTGTCCAGGCGAGATAGCCGCCCAGGTCATGGCCGACGAGCGCGGCGTCGGGCTCACCGAGGGAGCGCACCACACCGGTGATGTCGAGCGCGAGGTTCGCCGGGTCGTACCCCCGTGGCGTCCGGTCGCTGCCGCCCACCCCCCGCAGATCCATCGCGACCGCCCGGTACCCGGCGTCCGCGAGCGCCGGGAGCTGGTGCCGCCACGTCCACCAGAACTGCGGGAAGCCGTGCAGCAGCAGCACCAGCGGCCCGTCGCCCATCTCGGCGATGTGGAAGCGCGCGCCGTTGGCCGCCACGTCGCGATGGGTCCAGGGCCCGTCGAGGCGTACGGCGGAGCCCGGCGCCGGGGCGGCCCGGTGCGCCGGACCTGGCGAACTCGCCGGGGTCGTACCGGGGGTGACGCCGGGCTCGGAATCAGGGGCGGTCATACGGTCGAGCGTGCCACAGACTTGTAGTCTTCCCCTACCTCGCGCGGGTGAGGCTTCACGTTCTGGAGTACGGCGGCGGTCTGCTTGGCCGAGGCGATGGACTTCTCCGGTGGCTTGACCTTCTTGAACTTCGCGCGGGCGAGAACCGCCAGCAGCCCGGCGATCACCAGGAACGCGGCGCCCACGATCAGGAACGACCAGGCGAGGCCGAGGCCCAGATTGTGGATCCCGTACGCGGCGGCGAAGCTCAGCACCGGCAGCGCGAACAGCGCGAACACCGCCGCGACGCTGATGGCGGCGCCACCGGTGACGCCGCGCTTGATGTCCTGCCGGACCTCCGCCTTGGCCAGGGCGATCTCATCGTGCACCAGCGCGGACATCTCGGCGGTCGCCAAGGCGACAAGCTGACCGATACTGCGGTCCGCACTGCCGGCCTCGACAACGGTGCCGGTCGTGACAGGCTCGGCGACGTGCATGCCGGGGTCGCTCATCGGTGACTCCCTACCTTCTCGCTCTTCTCGTCTGCGGATCGCAGGTCGGTCCGACCGTGCGATCCCAGGTCCGTCGGATGTCCGATCATGCCGGACCGGGGCCGTCATCGCGCGCCGCCCCCGCGTGTTCCGCCAGCCGGCGGTGTTCCGCCGCCTTCGCCTCGTACAGCGCGGCCATGCGCAAGTGGTACCCCGGATCGTCCTGCTCATAGATGTCGGGGATGCCGTCCAGGTCCTCGTCGCGCTCCTCGGCCTCGTACAGCGCACGATACGTACGGACCCGCATCTTCAGCAGGGCGCCCGCCAGAACGGCGGCGATCAGGGAGCCCGTCAGCACCGCGGCCTTCACCTCGTCGGTGAGTACGGGATCGGTGGCGAAGGCCAGTTCGCCGATGAGCAGCGAGACCGTGAAGCCGATCCCGGCGAGCGTCGCTAGGGCGAAGACATCGGGCCAGGCCAGGTCCTTGTTCAGCTCGGCGCGGGTGAACCGTACGGCCAGCCACGTGCCGCCGAAGATGCCGGCGGCCTTGCCGACCACCAGTCCCAGGAGCACGCCGAGGGTCTCCGGCTGGGTGAAGACCCGGCCGAGCGCGTCGCCGGAGACCGGGACGCCCGCCGAGAACAGGGCGAAGAGCGGCACGGCCAGGCCTGCCGAGAGGGGGCGCACCCGGTGCTCGATGCGCTCGCCGGGGGAGCGCTCCTCGCCCTCGCGCCGGGTGCAGCGCAGCATCAGGCCCATCGCGACCCCGGCGATGGTGGCGTGGACGCCGCTGTTGTACATCAGGCCCCAGACGACCAGGGCCAGTGGGACGTACACGTACCAGCCGCGTACCCCTTTCCTCACGAGCAGCCAGAAGACGACGAGACCCGCGAACGCGCCACCGAGCGCCGCGAAGTTCAGGTTGCCGGTGAAGAAGACGGCGATGATCAGGATGGCGAAGAGGTCGTCGACGACGGCGAGGGTGAGGAGGAAGGCGCGGAGCGCCGACGGCAGGGACGTGCCGAGGACCGCGAGGACGGCGAGGGCGAAGGCGATGTCGGTGGCGACGGGCACGGCCCAGCCGCCGAGCGAACCGCCGCCCACCGTGTTGACCAGTACGTACACCAGCGCGGGTGCGACCATCCCGGAGAGCGCCGCGATGACGGGGAGGGCCGCGGCCTTCGGGTCGCGCAGCTCCCCGGCCACCAGCTCGCGCTTGAGTTCGATGCCGGCGACGAAGAAGAAGACGGCCAGCAGGCCGTCGGCCGCCCAGTGCTGAACGGAGAGGTCGAGACCGAGCGCGCCAGGCCCGAAATGGAAGTCCCGTACGGCGTCGTAGGCCCCGCTGAGCGGGGTGTTGGCCCAGACGAGAGCGGCGATGGCGGCCACGAGCAGCAGCACACCGCCGACGGTCTCGGTGCGCAGCGCCTCCGCGACGTAGTTCCGCTCGGGGAGCGAGAGCCGTCCGAGGAACGTGCGTACGGGAGTGGGGGCAGGCGCGGGCATCCGGCGTCCTTCGGTCGGGTCGGCGGGCATGACGTACTCACATGCCGACCAGACTTCCCGGCGCCCCTATGGACTTCGTGTTCATTTGTTGACGCGTTCCGTACCTTACCCGGATGCGTGGAACGGGGCGCCGGCGTGCGGTTCCACGCCGGGCGCCCCGTTCACCGGGCGCGTGCGCCGGTGCTCAGTCCTCGCTGGCCGCGCCGGGCAGCTGGGTCTGGATCAGATCCATGACGGAGGAGTCGGTGAGGGTGGTGACATCGCCGAGCTGGCGGTCCTCGGCGACATCCCGCAGCAGGCGCCGCATGATCTTGCCGGAGCGGGTCTTCGGCAGTTCGGCGACCGGAAGGATCCGCTTGGGCTTGGCGATCGGGCCGAGCACCCCACTGACATGGCTCCGCAACTCGGCCACCAGACCGTCGTCCGCGGAGGCGGTGCCGCGCAGGATCACAAAGGCGACGATGGCCTGGCCGGTGGTCGGGTCGGCGGCGCCGACGACGGCTGCCTCGGCGACCTTGGGGTGTGAGACGAGGGCGGACTCGACCTCGGTCGTCGAGATGTTGTGGCCGGAGACCAGCATGACGTCGTCGACACGGCCCAGCAGCCAGATGTCGCCGTCGTCGTCCTTCTTGGCGCCGTCCCCGGCGAAGTACATGCCCTCGAAGCGCGACCAGTACGTGTCGATGAACCGCTGGTCATCGCCCCAGATGGTGCGCAACATCGACGGCCACGGCTCGGTGAGGACGAGATAGCCGCCGCCCCCGTCGGGCACCTCGCGCGCCTCGTCGTCCACGACCGTGGCGGAGATGCCGGGCAGGGCGCGCTGCGCGGAGCCCGGCTTCGTCGCGGTCACGCCGGGGAGCGGCGAGATCATCATGGCGCCGGTCTCGGTCTGCCACCAGGTGTCCACGATCGGGGTCTTGCCCGCGCCGATGTGCTCGCGGTACCAGATCCACGCCTCGGGGTTGATCGGTTCACCGACGGAGCCCAGCACGCGCAGGGACGACAGGTCGAACTTGGCGGGGATGTCGTCGCCCCACTTCATGAACGTACGGATCGCGGTCGGCGCGGTGTAGAGGATCGTCACCCCGTACTTCTGGACGATCTCCCAGAACCGCCCCTGGTGCGGGGTGTCGGGGGTGCCCTCGTACATCACCTGCGTCGCGCCGTTGGCGAGCGGCCCGTACACGATGTACGAGTGGCCGGTCACCCAGCCGATGTCGGCCGTGCACCAGTACACGTCCGTCTCCGGCTTGAGGTCGAAGACGGCGTGGTGGGTGTAGGCGGCCTGGGTGAGATAGCCGCCCGAGGTGTGCAGGATGCCCTTCGGCTTACCCGTCGTACCGGACGTGTAGAGGATGAAGAGCGGGTGCTCCGCACCGAACGCCTCGGGCGTGTGCTCCGTGGACTGGCGGCCCACGATCTCGTGCCACCACACGTCCCGGGAGTCGTCGAACGCGGTGTCCTGTCCCGTACGGCGCACCACGAGGACGTGCTCGACCTGCGGGCACTTGGCGACGGCCTCGTCGATGGCCGGCTTGAGCGCGGAGGGCTTGCCTCGGCGGTAGCCACCGTCGGAGGTGATGACCAGCTTGGCGTCGGCGTCCTGAATACGGGAGGCGACGGCATCGGCGGAGAAGCCGCCGAAGACCACGGAGTGCGCGGCGCCGATCCGGGCGCAGGCCAGCATAGCGACCGCGGCCTCGGGGATCATCGGCAGATAGACGGCGACCCGGTCCCCCGTGCGGACACCCAGCTCGGTGAGCGCGTTCGCGGCCCGCGACACCTCGTCCTTCAGCTCCGCGTAGGTGAGGGTCCGGCTGTCACCGGGCTCGCCCTCGAAGTGGATCGCCACGCGGTCGCCGTGACCGGCCTCGACATGGCGGTCGACGCAGTTGTAGGCGACATTCAGCTCGCCGTCCGCGAACCACTTCGCGAACGGCGGGTTCGACCAGTCGAGTGTCTCGGTCGGCTCGGTGACCCAGGTGAGCCGCCTCGCCTGCTCGGCCCAGAAGCCAAGCCTGTCCGCCTCGGCCCGCTCGTACGCCTCCGCCGTCACGTTGGCGTGCGCGGCCAGCTCGGCCGGCGGGGTGAACCGCCGCTCCTCTTTGAGAAGATTGGCCAGGCTTTCGTTGCTCACGACATCTCCCTTTCCCAGGGCGTCCTAGCGTCCTATGTGTCCCGGCCCTAGCTCATCAGGCGGATGCCCTGGTGACAAGGGGCTTCCCTTCCGGCACCCGGGCACCGCCCGGCCTCCCGCCCGGTGCCCTGCCGGGCGGGAGCGGCCCGCTTCCCCCGGACGGGTGGGTGGGAAGAGGAGGGAGGGGCCACACAGTCTCACGGATGCGGTACGCGGACGGTTCAGGCGCGCGACTCCTCCCATGCGGTGGGCGCCACCCGGTTGAAGTCTTCTTCGTCCGGGGCGGCGACGGCGCCGGTCCCGACGCCGTCCGCCAGCAGGTACGCCTGTGCCTCGCCGACATGGAAGTACATGCCGTGCAGCTCCAGTCGGCCCTCGGCGAGTCCGCGCGCGACCGCGTCATGGGCCCGGAGATGCTCCAACTGCTGGACCACATTGGTCAGACAGAGCTGCTCGACCACATCGGCCGGCAGCCGCCCCGAGATCCTTGCCCCCGCGTGCTGACGGCTTCTCATCCGCGCCAGACTGGGCTGTCCGTGACGTAGCCAGCGCGCCAGCGGGGTCGGCGGCACCGGGGCGGGCACGGGGTTCTGCTCGGGCGTGTCGAGCAGGGCCAGCATCGCCCCGCACCCCGAATGTCCGCATACGGTGATCGACTCCACGCGCAGCACGTCGACGGCGTATTCGATCGCCGCGGCCACCGAGTCGTCCGCACCGTCCGCCCCCGGCGGCGGAACCAGGTTCCCCACATTCCGTACGGTGAAGAGGTCGCCCGGGCCGCTGGACGTGATCATGCTCGTGACCAGCCGGGAGTCGGCGCAGGTGAGGAAGAGCTGGGAGGGACGCTGGCCCTCGCGCGCCAACCGTGCCAGCTCACCGCGCACCAGCGGGGCCGTGTTGCGTTGGAAGAAGCTGAGCCCGCTGACCAGTTGACGCCCGCCGGGCGACCGGACGGAGACGGAGTCGGAGTCGGGCAGGGGGGCGGCGTGGGAGCGGCCGTCCTCGGTACGGTCCCCTTCGGGGGACGCGCCCCGTGGGGACAGCGACACGGCGGGCGCGGCATCCGGCCGGGGGTCGGCCGGCGCGACGTGGTGCTGGTTGCGCCACGGGGCCCAGGGGCGGCAGCGGACACGCGGCTCACCGGCGGGCGGTTCCGGGATGCCGCCGCCCGCCCGGCCGGTGAACTCCGCCGTACCGCCCTGGGCGACATGCGCGGACCGCCAGTCGTGCAGGGCCTCGTACGCAGCGTGGTCCATGAAGGATCCGTCCAGCTCCACCACGCACCGGGCGTCCGGCGGGACCTGGTGCAGTGTCCGACTCAGTCTCGGAACGGCGAGGAAGGTCAACTGGCCCCTGGCACACACCCGGTGGACGCCGTTCCGCTCCTCCATCGTGATCCGGGTCCTGGTGAGCCGGTGCAGCGAAACCGCCACGGCCACCGCGATGCCGATCACGACCCCTTCCAGTACGCCGACGATCACCACGGAGGTCAGGGTCACCGCGTACACCAGCAGTTCGCGGTTCCGCCGCACGCTGCGCAGATGCGTGATGTTCACCATCTGCACCCCGACGACCATCACCAGCGCGGCCAGGGCCGCCAGCGGGATCAGATCGAGCACCGGAACGAGCAGCAACGCCGCCACCGCGACCCACAGGCCGTGCAGCATTGTCGAATCCCGGCTCACACCACCGGCGGCGACATTGGCGGCGCTGCGCACGGCGACCCCGGTGACCGGGAGCCCGCCGAGCGCGCCGGAGACCACGTTCCCCGCACCCTGTCCGGCCAGCTCCCGGTCGAGGCGGGCGCGCGGGATCCGGATGCCCGGCGTCTTGCGCGCGGCCACCAGCTTGTCCACGGCGACCGCGGACAGGAGCGATTCGACGCTGCCGACCAGAGTGATCGTGAGGACGGCGGCGAGCAGCCCGAGCGCAGGCCCCTCGGGCAGCTCGGGCAGGGCATGGCTGCTCCAGGACGGCAGGTCGACCCGCTCCAGGCGCAGCCCGACGAGAGCCGCCGCCGTGGTGGAGAGGGTCACCGCGGCGAGAGCGGCCGGGATCTTCCGTACGGTCCGGCCCGTGCGCCCCGGGACGCGCGGCCAGAGGAGCAGCACCGCGACGGTCACGGCGCTCACGGAGAGGGCGCCCGGGTGCAGATGGGCCAACTGGGTCGGCAGCCCTCTCACATTGGCGACGGCGGAGCTCTGCGGCGAACCGCCGAGGACGATGTGGAGCTGGGCGAGGGCGATCGTGACGCCGATCCCCGCGAGCATGCCGTGCACGATCGCCGGACTGACGGCGAGTGCCGAGCGGGCCACCCGCAGCGCCGCGAGGCCGAGTTGGGCGAGACCGGCGCAGATGGTGATGGCGCAGGTGGTGCGCCAGCCGTATCGCTGGATCACATCGGCCGTGACGACGGTGAGTCCGGCCGCCGGCCCACTGACCTGGAGCGGGGCGCCGCCCAGCCGGCCGACGACCAGCCCGCCGACCGCGGCGGCCACCAGGCCCGCCTGGAGCGGCGCGCCGGTGGCGAGCGCGATGCCCAGGGAGAGCGGCAGCGCGATCAGGAAGACGGAGATCGACGCGGAGAGATCGGCCCCCGCGATCCGGAATCCGCGGCCGCCAGGCGGGGTGGGGCGGGTCGGGCGGTCGGTGTGAGTGGGTACGCCGGCAGTCATATTTCCCGTCCCCTCCGGGCGGCTGGCGGATGCGTTATCTCAACTCTTGGTAAATGGATCGTAACGGAGAGTAAAGATCAAGACATGATATTTCGGGCAAATGGGCTAGCCGTTCACCCAGGATGATGATTAGTCATTTTGTACGGCTTGTCGTTTCTTCTTCTGATCAGTCTCGGTGCGAGGTTGTCGGCGCTCGACGCCGCGCCGGCAGTCGCCGCTCGGCACTTCGGTACTGAATCTGAAGGAAGAGGTGGGCGGATGCTGGCCGCCACAAAACGAATTTCCTTCGGCGCTGCTGCCATGGCGCTCGCCGTCGGCCTCGCCGGATGCTCCGGTGCTCAGGACGCCAAGCAGGAAACGTCGAAGGGCTCAAAGGCGGCGAAGGAGGCGCCGGGGGCACCCGCTGCCGTACGGCTCATCGGTGACGGCTCGACCGCGTTCACCGGCCTCCAGCCTCACCTCGACAAGCCGCAGCGGCTGAAGCCCGGCCAGAAGCCTCCGCAGTTCGTGGTGTTCTCCTGGGACGGCGCAGGCGAGGACAGCCAGCAGCTCTTCTCGTACTTCCGGGAGCTGTCCAAGAAGTACGGCGCGAAGATGACGTACTTCCTGAGCGGCGTCTACCTGCTCCCCGAGGAGAAGGCCAAGCAGTACGACCCGCCGAAGCACACCGTCGGCACATCCGACATCGGCTTCAACGACACCGAGGGAATCAAGGACACCCTGCGGGAGGTGCGCGCCGCCTGGAGCGAGGGCAACGAGATCGGCACCCACTTCAACGGCCACTTCTGCGGCAAGAACGGCGGCGTCGGCACCTGGTCCGTCGACGAGTGGAAGAGCGAGATCACCCAGGCCAAGTCGTTCGTGAAGGGCTGGAAGACCAACGCGGGCCTCCAGAGCGAGGCCCCGCTGCCCTTCGACTACGACAAGGAATTGATCGGCGCCCGCACCCCGTGCCTGGAGGGGCAGAAGAACGCGATGCGCGCGGGCAAGGCGATGGGCTTCCGCTACGACTCCAGCGGCATCGGCAACCAGGTCTGGCCGAAGAGGAAGGAGGGGCTGTGGGACATCCCGCTCCAGCTCGTCCCGGTGCCCGGCCGCGAGTTCGAGACGCTCTCGATGGACTACAACTTCATGTACAACCAGTCGGGGGAGTCGAGCGGCGACGAGTCGCAGCACGCGTACTGGGGCAACCAGATGCGTGACGGCCTGCTCCAGGCGTTCGACCGCGCCTACCAGGGCAACCGCGCCCCGCTGATCATCGGCAACCACTTCGAGTCCTGGAACGGGGGCACGTACATGCGCGCCGTCGAGGACACCATCAAGACGGTCTGCCCCCAGAAGGACGTACGGTGCGTGACCTTCCGCCAGCTTGTTGACTGGCTGGACGCGCAGGACCCGGCGACCCTGGAGAAGCTTCGGGGCCTCGGCGTGGGCGAGGCCCCGAAGGGCGGCTGGCCGGCCTACACGTCGACCCCGCCGAACTCCGCTTCCCCGGCCGACTCGGCCTCCCCGGCGGTGGCAGCGAAGCACTGAGCTGCTCCGGGGCCGGAACGTCGCTGGGCGGACGGACTCTCGTCAGGAGGGCCGGGCGGGGCGGGTGCTTCGCTGAGGACGACGGCGGGGTCCGGTCGACCTGGGATGCCGGGCGGATTCCTCTTCACGCGCCCCTCGCACCGGTCGGCGCCGGGGCGCCTCCCGGGCTTCGGCGCGCTGCGCCGGACTCCGTCCGCCGGTGGGCGCGATCGGCGTGTGTCCCGGTCAGGACGGCTGAGGCAGGGCGAGTGCTTCGCTGAGGACGAAGGCGGGGTCGACCTGGGATGCCAGGTCGACGCCCGTCTTCGCGTTGCCCCAGCTCTCGGCGTTCCTGAGGTGGAAATGGACCATCTGCCGTGTGTAGCGCTCCCAGTCGCGCAGCTCGTACGAGTCCTCCGCCGTGTCCTGCAGTGTCTGGAGGGCGCAGCGGTTGTCCGCCTCCAGCAGTTCGAACCGGGAGGGCCGGCCCTTCTCCATCGCCCGGACCCATTCGGAGTGGCCGACCGTGACGAGCAGGTCCTCGCCCACCTCGTCGCGGAGGAATTCCACGTCGTCGCGGCCTTGGACCTTGTTGCCGACGACCTTCAGCGAGACGCCGAAGTCCCGCGCGTACTCCTTGTACTGGCGGTACACCGACACGCCCTTGCGGGTCGGCTCGGCCACCAAAAACGTCATGTCGAACCGGGTGAACATCCCGGAGGCGAACGAGTCGGAACCGGCCGTCATGTCGACGACCACGTACTCGTGGGGCCCGTCGACGAGATGGTTCAGGCACAGCTCGACCGCGCCGACCTTCGAGTGGTAGCAGGCCACCCCCAGATCGGATTCCGAGAACGGGCCGGTGGCCATCAGTCGGATCTCGCCGTCGTCGAGAGCCACGGGGCGGGCGCACGCGTCGTACACGGGGTTGTTCTCGCAGACCCGCAGCAGCCGTGAGCCCTCACCCGGCGGCGTCGTCTTGATCATCGCGTCCACCGAGGCGATCCGCGGATTGGTGCCCCGCAGATACTCCTTGATCAGCGGGAGATGCGCCCCCATCGCGGGCAGCGTCGCGGCCGTTGTCTCGTCAAGGCCGAGCGCGGCCCCGAGATGCTGGTTGATATCGGCGTCCACCGCGACGACGGGGGCTTCATTGGCGGTCAGGTGGCGGATGAAGAGCGAGGACAGCGTCGTCTTGCCGCTGCCGCCCTTCCCCACGAAAGCGATCTTCATGTTCACGTAGGGTAGCGGTAATTTCGCTCCAGGTGATGGGCTCGTGTGGAGAAGACCACTCCCTCGTGTGGAGAAGACCACTCCAAGGTGGGGCGCGCGCACGGGGCGCGTAGCCTCGCTGCCTATGAGTACGACAGCCCCTGACGCCTCCTCCGCGCCGCGGCCGGAGGACCCCCTGGCCACCCTGGCCGCCCTGCCGGGCGTTCCCGGCGCGGTGGAATCCGTACGCAAGGCCGTCGACCGGGTCTACGGCCACCGTGTGATGCGGCGTCGCAGCGCCGAGGTCACGTCCGAGGCGGCCCTGCGGGCGGCGCGGGGGTCCGCCGCGCTGTCCGGGGCGGACTGGGCGCTCGAAGAGGTGCGCCGGCGCAGCGACTTCGGCTCCGACGCCGAGGCCCGTACGGTCGGTGCCGCTCTGCGGCTGAACGCCGAGGCAGGCCAACTGCTCTCCGTCTGGTCGCAGTCGCCGCTCCGGGTGCTGGCCCGGCTGCACCTGGTGGCGGCCGGTGGCGCCGGAGTGTCCGACCGCACCGTGGGTCGGCCCCGGCTGGCGGGCGAGCCGGTCGTGGAAGCGCCTGGAGCTGTCGCCGGGGCTCCGGCGCCCGGAGCCCCGCCTGCCAAGGAGATGGCGGCCGAGGAGGCTCCGGCCCGGGT
The DNA here is from genome assembly GCF_042756365.1 of Streptomyces sp. NPDC059092. Lineage (NCBI taxonomy): Bacteria > Bacillati > Actinomycetota > Actinomycetes > Kitasatosporales > Streptomycetaceae > Streptomyces > Streptomyces sp. NPDC059092. The sequence goes on along the minus strand of NZ_JBHZEJ010000031.1, from coordinate 27,772 downwards.
GCCGTTGGCCGGGACGCCACTGCCGGACGCCGACGAGGTCGCCGCCCGGCTGGACGGGCTGGCTCGGCTGGTGATCGCGACCAGCGCCGCGCCCGCGCTGGTGACCGCCGCGGTGGTGCACGGCGAACTGCTGGCACTGCGCCCCTTCGGCTCGTACAACGGCCTGGTGGCGCGGGCGGCCGAGCGCGTCGTGCTGATCGGCAGCGGTCTCGACCCCAAGTCGATCTGTCCGGCGGAGGTCGGTCACGCGGAGCTGGGGCGCGCGGCGTACGCGGCTGCCTTCGACGGCTATCTCTCCGGGACCCCCGAGGGGATGGTGGCGTGGATCACGCACTGCGGTCGCGCGGTCGAGCTGGGGGTGCGGGAGTCGACGGCCGTCTGCGAGGCGCTCCAGCGAGGCGCGGCCTGAAGCCCGTCCCGGACGAAGTTGCGGCGGCGCCGTAGGGGCACCGCCGCTGGCATGTCCACCGGGTTACCAGGCGTCCTCGTGTGTTCGCCCATCAGGTCGGGTGCTTTGCCCGTCACCTGGTGCGGCTGGCCCGTAATCGACGGGTCGACGTCGCGTGGGTGCCCAGCTTCCATGCTCGGTCCGTGGGGCCTGGTGCGTATAAAAGGTGATCCTCTCGGATGTCCTTGGTCTCGCGGGCCGTTGACTCCTTTCTACTCCTGTCCGCCAGGATGCGGAACCCCCGGCCCCACTTCTTTACTTTTAGGTTCAAACACGGGCAAAGAGAGCGGATTGGCGACGCCTGCTCGCGTACCAGACCAGCCCGGCCGTCGCCGCTGCCGCGCCCACCGCCGCCGCGGCGACCAGCGCGGGGCGGGGAGGCATGGAGAAGGCGGGCAGCCGTTGCTTCAACCGGACGGGCCGGTTGAAGACGAGAACCGGCCATTCGCGTGCCACCGCCTCGCGCCGCAGCGCCCGGTCCGGATTGACGGCGAAGGGGTGACCGACCGATTCGAGCATCGGTACATCGGTGAAAGAGTCGCTGTACGCGTAACAGCGGGCCAGGTCGTACCCCTCGGACGCGGCGAGCGTCCTGACCGCCTCCGCCTTGGTCGGCCCGTACGCGTAGTACTCCACCTCGCCGGTGAAGCAGCCGTCGGCACCGACGACCATTCGGGTGGCCACGACCCGGTCGGCGCCCAGCAGCTCGCCGATGGGCTCGACGACCTCCGCGCCCGAGGTGGAGACGATCACCACGTCGCGGCCGGCGGTGTGGTGCTCCTCGATGAGGGAGGCCGCCTCGTCGTAGATGATCGGGTCGATCAGATCGTGCAGGGTCTCCGCGACGATCTCCCTGACCTGCTGGACGTTCCAGCCTTTGCAGAGCGCGGAAAGGTACTCCCGCATCCGCTCCATCTGATCGTGATCCGCGCCCCCGGCGAGGAAGACGAACTGTGCGTACGCGGTGCGCAGCACGGCGCGGCGGTTGATCAGGCCGCCTTGGTAGAAGGACTTGCTGAAGGTCAACGTCGAGGACTTCGCAATGACCGTCTTGTCCAGGTCAAAGAAGGCTGCTGTGCGAGGCAAGGAGTGGTTTTCCACGAGGTCGAGCATATGCGCCCACCATTCGGCGTAAGGTGCGGCGCGTGGGTTTGCCTGAGAAGCCTCTCGGGTACACCATGGAAGTCACGGATCGTTCGCGACCGTGCTAACCCGGTCCGGCTCCTCCCCCCCCCGAGTCGGCCCTGGGGACGACCCCCGCTCTCCCCCCCGGCGGGGGTCGTCGCATGTCCGGACGCGTTTTTGGCTCTCGTGCCACGGCGTCCCCCTCTCTTTGATCTCTCTGCGCGGCGACCTCGCGATCAGCATGCTCGTCACGTTGTGTAGTCGATGCACTCCGCTCCGAAAGTCACCGGTATGAGCTACCGGGATATTCACAACTGGTGAGTTGTCCACAGTTTTCCAGCAAGATCCACACGATTTCTTGTTGTCCTGCACGGTGATTCCGGCCGCGAACTTCGCGGCAGCCGGAATCACGGATACCGGATCAGTGCGAGATCGCGGAGAGATGCGCCTCGCGGATACCGGATCACGTCAGAGATAGGGGGCGGAGATCGTGGCTGGATCCATGACATCCGATCGCTCGCACGGGCCGGACGGACACCGGACCGGACCGCTGATCCTCACCGAGGACGTGGAGTTGCTCGACGACCTGCTGCGCCTGTGCGCCGCGGCCGGCGCCGAGCCGGAGGTGCACCACTCGGTGCCGGAGCGAAAGGGCTCCTGGGAGGACGCGCCGATGGTCCTGGTCGGGGATGACGCGGCGGCCCGCTGCCGGGGCGCCACGCGCAGGCGCGGAGTCATGCTCGTCGGGAAGGACCAGGACGATCCGGAGGTATGGCGGCGTGCGGTGGAGATCGGCGCCGACTGCGTGCTGCGACTGCCCGACGCGGAGAACTGGCTGGTCGACCGCATCGCGGACGCCGTCGAAGGCGTCGGCAGGCCGGCGCTGACCGTCGGGGTGATCGGCGGACGGGGCGGCGCCGGGGCCTCCACGCTCGCCTGCGCCCTGGCCGTCACCGCGGCTCGGGCCGGCCGGCGCACGATGCTCGTCGACGGTGATCCGCTCGGCGGAGGTCTCGACGTCCTGCTCGGCGGCGAACAGGTCGAGGGGCGGCGATGGCCGGATTTCGCGGCTTCCAAAGGAAGGGTCGCCGGCGGCGCCCTGGAGGAGTCGCTGCCCTTCCTGCACGACCTGCGGGTGCTCAGCTGGGACCGTGGAGATTCCGTGGTGGTCCGGCCGGAGGCCATGAGATCGGTGCTCGCCGCCGCCCGCAGGCGTGGCGGTGTGGTCGTCGTGGACCTCCCGCGCCGCGTGGACGAGGCCATGGCCGAGGCGCTGGCCCAGGTGGACCTGGGGCTGCTGGTGGTCCCGGCCGAGTTGCGGGCCGTCGCGGCGGCCGGACGGGTGGCCTCGGCGGTGGGCATGGTCCTTCAGGATCTGCGCGCGGTGGTCCGTGGTCCGTACGCCGTGGGCCTCGACGAGCAGTGGATCGCGGACGCGCTCCGCCTCCCGCTGGCGGGCGAACTTCCTCCGGAGCCAAGGCTGTCGGAGGCCCAGGAGAGCGGAGCGCCGCCGGGATCCAGGGTGCGCGGCCCGCTCGCGGCGTTCTGCGCGGCCTTCTGGGAGCAAGCCCTCGCCGGGGACGGGAGCGTGACGGCATGACGCCCACGATGCCTCTGACATCCAGGTCAGCCTCCGCGGCCGGCGGCCTGCTGGACGCCGTGCGGCAACGGCTCGCGGAGAGCGGGGCCGAACCGACACCGGCCAGGGTGGCCGCCGCTCTACGGGCGCAGGGGCGGCTGCTGGGCGACTCGGAAGTACTCGGAGCCGCCGAGGAGTTACGGTGCGAGCTGGTGGGCACGGGACCGCTGGAGCCGCTGCTCGCCGACCCGTCCGTGACGGATGTGCTGGTCTCCGCACCTGATCAGGTGTGGGTGGACCGGGGCCGGGGCCTCGAACGCACGGCGGTGTCGTTCGCGGACGCGGCTTCCGTACGGAGGCTCGCACAACGGCTCGCCGCGGCGGCCGGACGCAGACTCGACGACGCCAGGCCCTGGGCCGACGCCCGGCTGCCCGACGGGACACGGATGCACGCGGTGCTGCCCCCGGTCGCCGTCGGCTCGACCTGTCTGTCACTGCGGGTGGTGCGCCCCAAGGCCTACTCCCTCGCGGAGCTGACCGAGGCCGGAACGGTCCCGCCGGGCGGCGAGCGGCTGCTCCGCGCGCTGATGGACGCCCGGCTGTCCTTCCTGATCAGTGGCGGTACGGGCACCGGGAAGACGACGCTCCTGTCCACCCTGCTCGGCCTGGTCGGAGCGCGCGAGCGGATCGTACTGGCCGAGGACTCGGCGGAGTTGAGGCCCGACCATCCGCACGTGGTGCGGCTGGAGGGCCGCCCGGCGAACCAGGAGGGCGCCGGTCTGGTGACCCTGCGGGATCTGGTCCGGCAGGCACTGCGGATGCGGCCGGACCGGCTGGTGGTCGGCGAGGTCAGAGGTTCGGAAGTCTCTGAATTGCTGGCGGCGCTCAATACGGGCCATGAGGGCGGCTGCGGCACGGTCCACGCCAATACGGCGGCGGACGTACCCGCGCGCCTGGAAGCCCTCGGCACAGTGGCGGGGCTGGACCGGGCCGCGCTGCACAGCCAGTTGGCGGCCGCGCTGTCCGTCGTCATCCATCTCGTACGGGACCGTGACGGGCGCCGGCGACTCGCCGAGGTGCATGTTCTGGAGCGGGACGACGCCGGGCTCGTGGTGCCGGTGCCCGCGCTGCGCTGGGGTGTTGACGGCTTCGCGTACGAGCGGGGCTGGCCGCGGCTGCGGACTCTGCTCGGGGGTGCGCTGTGACTGCGTCCATGACGGCCGTCGCCTGTGCGGCGGTGCCGTGCGCGGTGGCCGCCGTCCGGCTGGCTCTGCACCAGGAGAGGGGACTGCGCAGGGCCTGGCTGCTGCTCGCGCCCGTCGGCACGCCCCGGCGCCCGGCGCTCGGGAGGCCGCTGTGGGAGGGCCTGCTGCCCGGGGCCCGTGAGCGGGCGCGCGGGCTGCCCCGGGAGTGGCTGTGCGTGCCTCCGGCGGCGCTGCTCGCCCTGCTGGGCGAGTCGGTGCTGCCGCTGCTCGGAGGCGCGCTGGCGGTGCCGCTGGTGAGGCGACGGCTGCGGGCCGTCGAGGAGCGCAAGGCGCGGGAGCGGCGGGCCGACGGGATCGTGGCGATCTGCGGTGCGGCCGCGGCCGAACTGCGGGCGGGTCTCCAGCCCGTACAGGCCCTGCTGGCGGCGGCGGCCTTCACCGGTGGTCTGGGCGGCGCCGAGCCCGCCGTACTGGCCGCGGCGCGGTTCGGCGGTGACGTACCGGACGCGTTGCGGCGGGCGGCGCGTGAGCCGGGGGCCGAGGGGCTGGTGGGGCTCGCGGCGTGCTGGCGGGTGGCTGTGGACGGCGGCGCGGGGCTGGCCGCAGGGCTGGACCGGCTGGAGGCGGCGCTCCGGGCGGAGAGGGATCAGCGGGAGGCGTTGCGCGCGCAGTTGGCGGGCGCCTGGTCGACGGTCGTCGTGCTCGCGCTGCTGCCCGTCGTGGGGCTGGCGCTGGGCTGGGCGCTGGGCGCGGACCCTCTGCGTGTGCTGCTGCACACCCCCGCCGGTCTGGGCTGTCTGGCGGTGGGCGGCCTGCTGGAGGCTGCGGGGCTGTTGTGGGCGGCACGGATCGTACGGACCGGGGAGGCGCCATGAGCGCCGCGTTCCTCCCCGGGCTGTGGACGGTTGTTCCGCTGTTGGCCGCCGTCGGGTGCCTGGCTCTCGCCGTATCGGTCGGGCGGCACGAACGGCGGGTGCGCGGCCGGCTCGCGGTGCTCCTGGGCGTCGGGTACGAACAGCGGCCTTCACGGGCGCGTCCGTGGACGGCGGAACGGGCCTGGCGCTGGGGTCCGCCGCTCGGCGTGGTGGCCATCGGCTGGGCCCTGATCGGCGGAGCGACGGGAGCGGCGATCGGGCTGGCCGGGGCGTACGGGATCCGGAGATGGCTGCGTACGCACCGGCCGGCCGACCGCTCTCTTGCCGACGCGACGGCGAGACAGCTTCCACTCGCCGCCGATCTGCTGGCCGCCTGCGTCGCGGCGGGGGCAGGGCCGCGCGAGGCCGCGGAGGCCGTCGGTGAGTCGCTGGGCGGCCCCGTCGGTGACCGACTGGCGCGTACGGCGGCCGAGATCCGGCTCGGTGGTGAACCGGCCGAGGCGTGGGGGCGGTTCGGTGCGATACCGGGCGCCGCCGGGCTGGCCCGCTGCCTGGAGCGGGCGGGCGTCACCGGGGCGCCGGCCGCGGAGCCGGTCTCCCGGCTCGCCGACGGCTTCCGGGCGGCCCGGTCCCGGGACGCGGTGGCCCGGGCCCAGCGGGCCCAGGTGCTCATCACCGCGCCGGTGGGGCTGTGCTTCCTGCCCGCCTTCCTGGCGGTGGGGGTGGCCCCGGTGGTCATCGGTCTGGCGAGCGGGCTGCTGAGCGGCAACTGAACTGTTCCGTCGACGAATTTCGACGATTTCTCACGGGGAACACGGGGAGAGTCCTATGCGGCATGTGTGGACACGATGGACGCGGCGAGCGGACAGGCTGCGCCGGACCTGCCTGAGGCGGGCGCGGGCCGACACGGGGATGACGACGTCCGAGTACGCGGTGGGCACGATCGCCGCCTGCGCCTTCGCGGCGGTGCTCTACCGGGTGGTCACGAGCGGGTCGGTCTCGGGCGCGTTGCAGGGGTTGATCGGCAGGGCGCTCGATGCGCAGTTCTGAGCCGGTCCGTACGGCCTTGGGGCATCGCTCCGGGGCGGGAGCGGCGGACGGGGGCTCAGTGACGGCGGAGGCGGCCGTCGCGGTGCCCGCGCTGGTGGTCCTCGCCCTGTCGCTGGTCTGGGGGCTGACGGCGGCGGCAGCGCAGATTCAGTGCGTGGACGCCGCCAGAGCGGGGGCGCGGGCGGCGGCCAGGTCCGAGCCCCGGGCCGTGGCGCTGGACGCCGCCCGTTCCGCCGCCCCGAAGGGCGCCCGGGTCACCCTGGGCCGTACGGGCGATCTGTGGCGGGTCCGGGTGGAGGCGCCGGCGCCAGGACCGGGCTCACTGTCTCTGACGCTCGCCTCCGAGGCCGTCGCGGCGGCGGAGGACGCCCAGGACGGCCCTGGAGAGGCCCCAGGAGGCCCGGGACCGGTGGAGGTGACTTCATGAGCCGCACGAGCCGGGACCGGGGCGCGGCGACGGTGTGGGCGGCCATGGCGGCGACCACGATGTGTGTGGTCTTCGCCGCGGTGCTCGCCTTGGGCCAGGCGGTCGTCGCACGCCACCGTGCCGGGGCCGCCGCGGACCTGGCGGCGCTCGCCGCGGCCGACCGCGTGCCGAGCGGCCCGGCCGTCGCCTGTCGCGGGGCGGCCGACGTGGCGGCGGCGCAGGGTGCGCGGGTGGTCCGGTGCGTGGTGAGCGGTGAGATCGCGGAGGTGACGGCCACGGCGCAATTCGGCCCGTACGCGCCCACGGTCAGGGCGCGGGCCGGTCCGCCCCGATCGGCGTACCCGCCGGATCCGCCTTCCCCGCCGGGTCCGCCGTACCCGGATCCGCCGCGCCTGGGCCGGCCGGGTCCGCCGGCGCTTCCCTGAGCAGTTCGGTGAGCAGCCGTACGGCGCCCCGCTTGTGCAACGGGTCGTTGCCGTTGCCGCACTTGGGCGACTGGATGCAGGACGGGCAGCCCGCCTCGCACTCGCAGGAGGCGATGGCCTCACGGGTGGCGGTGAGCCACGCGCGGGCCGTGCGGAAGGCACGTTCCGCGAACCCCGCGCCGCCGGGATGACCGTCGTACACGAAGACGGTCGGCAGAAGCGTGTCCGGGTGCAGCGGTACGGAGACGCCGCCGATGTCCCGGCGGTCGCAGGTGGCGAAGAGCGGCAGCATGCCGATGGAGGCGTGTTCGGCGGCGTGCAACGCGCCGCCGAGCTGCTCGGGGTTGATCCGGGCCGCGTCGAGCTGGTCCTCGGTGACCGTCCACCACACGGCCCGGGTGCGCAGGGTCCGTGGTGGCAGATCGAGCTTGCTCTCGCCGAGCACTTCGCCGGTGATGAGCCGGCGGCGCAGGAAGGAGACGACCTGGTTGGTGACTTCGACGGAGCCGAAGCACAGGCGTCCGGTGCCCCAGGGGATCTCGGTGTCGGTTTCGAGGACGGAGATGGCGGTGGTGTCGCGTGCGGTGGTGGAGTACGGCGGGTTGGCCTCCTCGACCAGGGCGACCGACTCCGACAGGTCGAGCTCCTTCACCAGGTAGGTGCGGCCCTGGTGGAGGTGGACGGCGCCGTCATGGACGGCGGTGTGGCTGGCGGCTTCGTCGACCGTGCCGAGCAGCCGCCCGGTCGACGCCTCGACGATCTGGACGGGACGGCCGCCCTCGCCCCGGATGTCGGCGAGATCGGCGGCCCGCTCGCGGCGGGTCCAGTACCAGCCGAAGGCGCGGCGGCGCAGCAGCCCCGCCGACTCCAGTTGCGGCAGCAGAGCGGGCGCGGCCGGGCCGAAGAGCGTCAGGTCGTCCTCGGTGAGGGGGAGTTCGGCTGCGGCGGCGCAGAGATGGGGAGCGAGTACGTACGGATTGTCCGGATCGAGAACGGTGGACTCCACGGGCTGCTGGAACAGCGCCTCGGGGTGGTGGACCAGGAAGGTGTCCAGCGGGTCGTCCCGGGCGACGAGAACGGCCAGCGCGCCCTGTCCCGACCTCCCTGCCCGGCCCGCCTGCTGCCAGAGCGAGGCACGGGTGCCGGGGTAGCCGGAGATCACGACGGCGTCCAGGCCGGAGACGTCGATGCCGAGCTCCAGGGCAGTGGTGGCGGCGAGGCCGAGCAGCTCGCCGGAGTGCAGGGCGTTCTCCAGCGCGCGGCGCTCCTCCGGGAGGTAGCCGCCCCGGTAGGCGGCGACCCGGCGGGCCAGCGAGCGGTCCACCTCGGCGAGGCGTTCCTGGGCGATGACGGAGATCAGTTCGGCGCCGCGTCGCGAGCGTACGAAGGCGACCGTACGGACGCCCTGGAGGGTCAGATCGGTCAGGAGGTCGGCGGTCTCGGCGGTGGCGGTACGGCGTACGGGCGCGCCCCGCTCACCGTGGAGCTCCGTGAGCGGGGGCTCCCACAGGGCGAAGACCACCTCGCCCCGGGGCGAGGCGTCGTCGGCGACCTCGCGCACGGGCAGACCGGTGAGCCGGCCCGCGGCCTGGGCAGGCTCGGCGGCGGTGGCCGAGGCGAGCAGGAAGACCGGGTTCGCGCCGTAGCGGGCGCAGACGCGGCGCAGCCGGCGCAGCACCTGGGCCACGTGGGAGCCGAAGACGCCGCGGTAGGTGTGGCACTCGTCGATGACGACATAGCGCAGCGAGCGCAGGAAGGAGGCCCAGCGGGGGTGGGACGGGAGGATGCCCCGGTGCAGCATGTCCGGGTTGGTCAGTACGTAGTTCGCGTACTGCCGGACCCATTCACGCTCCTCCACGGGGGTGTCGCCGTCGTAGACGGCGGGGCGCACGCTGTTGCCGAGCGGGGCGGCCAGGGCTTTCACGGCGCGCCGCTGGTCGGCGGCGAGGGCCTTCGTCGGGGCGAGGTAGAGCGCCGTGGTGCCCCGGCCGTTGGGCGCCTCGGAGCCGTCGAGGAGCGTGGTCAGCACGGGGGCGAGGTAGGCCAGCGACTTGCCGGAGGCCGTTCCGGTGGCGATCACGACGGATGCGCCGTCCAGGGCGTGTTCGGCGGCGAGGGCCTGGTGCGTCCACGGATGGTCGATGCCCGCCTGCTGAATGGCGTTGATCACTTCTCCGCGGATGCGATCGGGCCAGACGGCATGACGGCCCTCACGTGGGGGCAGGTGCTCCGTATGGGTGATGCGCGCAGCACGGCCCGCCCCCGCGGCGAGCCGGTCGAGGACCGTACCGGGAGAGGGGCGTTCGCCCCCGGTCTGCGGGGGTCCACTGGGGTGATGATTCCTGGCCATCGGCATCGAGTGTGTCACTGGCATGACGGACAATGGACCCAAGGCGTCGTGCATGACCGCTGGTAAGTGATTGAATGCCATCGCGGCTGGCGATACGTCCCCTGGCTCCGTCGGGGAGACCCGAGGGGCGACCGCTCGATAGCAAGGTGCTGGAGGATCCGTGGACCTGTCCCTGTCGACTCGCAATGTGTCCGGCCCTGGTGGCGACCGTACGGTCGTCGAGGTCGGTGGCGAGATTGATGTGTATACCGCGCCCAAGCTGCGCGAGCAGTTGGTCGAGTTGGTGAACGACGGCAGCTACCACCTGGTCGTCGACATGGAGGGCGTGGACTTCCTTGACTCGACCGGTCTCGGCGTGCTCGTGGGTGGACTGAAGCGTGTGCGCGCCCATGAGGGCTCGCTGCGTCTGGTCTGCAACCAGGAGCGCATTCTCAAGATCTTCCGGATCACCGGTCTGACCAAGGTGTTCCCGATCCACACCACGGTCGACGAGGCCGTGGCGGCCACCGACTGAGGTCGGACGCCGCTTTCCGGAGGAGTGGGCAGAGGCACCGGGCATCCCGCCCGGGTGCCCGCGCCCGTGATTTCGCACGCCCGTACGTTCGAGGGGGATCGCATGGCCACCGTTGAACTCCGCTTCAGCGCCCAGCCCGAACACGTCAGAACGGCCCGTCTGGTGGCGGCCGCCGTGGCTCGTCGGGCAGGCGTCGACGAAGCTGTGTTGGACGAGGTCAGACTTGCCGTCGGCGAGGCATGCAGCCGTGCGGTCGGGCTGCACCGTAGCCATGGCGTCACCGAACCCGTGCGCGTCGTGCTCACCGAGGAGGAGAAGACTTTCTCCATCGAGGTCGGCGACGGAGTGTCCGGTACGGGCAGCGCCAGGGCCTCGGAGGCGGGCGAGGGCGCGTCCTCGGGCGACTACGAGGGTGACGCCGAGAGCGAGGACGAGATGGGCCTCGCGGTCATCAGCGGCCTCGTCGACGACGTCGAGGTGACATCGGGGGACGACGGCGGCGTCATCCGGATGACCTGGCCCACGACGCCACCCGTCTCGACGTCCTGATCATTCTCATCTCCTGATCATTCTGTCGGCCGACCCCTTCCGGCCGTCCGGAGAAAGGCCCTGCTGAGCAGGGCCTTTCTTATTTCCCCGGGCTTCGTAAACGCTTTTATCCCATTACTCGTTTCCCGGGTGATTCCTTATGTCAAGGTCAATGACGCTGTGGCGCGCTCTGTTTTGATCAGGTTCCGCTCCCTACAATCCGTCCATCTTGAACGCTGAGCGTCAAGGAGGACGAATGGCGGGACACTTCCAACCACAACTGTCCGAGCACCCCACTTCTCTCGCGGCCGCGATACTCACGGACGGCAATCGGCTGATCGTGATCGTCATCGCGGTCGTCGCACTGGCCGCCCTGTTCGTCGCCCAGGTGCTGGTACGCCAGGTCCTGGCGGCCGGTGAGGGCACCGATTCCATGAAGGAGATCGCGGCCGCTGTACAGGAAGGCGCGAATGCCTATCTGGGCAGGCAGTTGCGCACCCTCGGCGTTTTCGCCGTGGTGGTTTTCTTTCTGCTCCTGGTGTTGCCGGCCGACAACTGGTCGCAGCGTGTGGGACGTTCGCTGTTCTTCCTGGTGGGTGCGGGATTTTCGGCGGCCACCGGTTACATCGGCATGCGTCTCGCCGTACGCAGCAATGTGCGGGTGGCCGCCGCCGCGCGTGAGGCGACACCGGCGGAGGGTGAACCGGAAAAGGATCTGACGGCCGTCTCGCACAAAGCCATGAAGATCGCATTCCGTACGGGCGGCGTGGTCGGGATGTTCACGGTGGGGCTCGGCCTGCTCGGTGCCTCCTGCGTGGTGCTCGTCTACGCGGCCGACGCCCCCAAGGTGCTGGAGGGCTTCGGCCTCGGTGCCGCCCTGATCGCCATGTTCATGAGGGTCGGCGGCGGCATCTTCACCAAGGCCGCCGATGTCGGCGCCGACCTGGTCGGCAAGGTCGAACAGGGCATCCCCGAGGACGATCCGCGCAACGCCGCCACGATCGCCGACAACGTGGGCGACAACGTCGGCGACTGCGCGGGCATGGCCGCCGACCTCTTCGAGTCGTACGCCGTGACGCTCGTCGCCGCGCTGATCCTCGGCACGGCGGCTTTCGGGGACTTCGGTCTCGCCTTCCCGCTGATCGTCCCCGCGATCGGCGTGGTGACCGCCATGATCGGCATCTTCGCCGTCGCCCCGCGCCGTGCCGACCGCAGCGGCATGAGCGCCATCAACCGCGGCTTCTTCATCTCCGCGGTGATCTCGCTCGCCCTCGTGGCCGTGGCGGCCTTCGTCTACCTGCCGTCCTCGTACGCGGAGCTGGACGGCGTCTCCGACCGGTCGATCCTCACGCACGGCGGCGACCCGAGGGTCCTGGCCCTGGTCGCGGTGGCCATCGGTATCGTGCTCGCGGCCCTGATCCAGCAGCTCACCGGCTACTTCACCGAGACCTCCCGGCGCCCGGTCAAGGACATCGGGAAATCAGCCCTGACCGGCCCCGCCACGGTCGTGCTCGCGGGCATCGCCATCGGCCTGGAGTCCGCCGTCTACACGGCGCTGCTGATCGGTCTCGCGGTGTACGGGGCGTTCCTGCTCGGCGGTACGTCGATCATGCTCGCCCTCTTCGCGGTGGCCCTGGCCGGCACCGGGCTGCTCACCACCGTCGGCGTGATCGTCGCCATGGACACCTTCGGGCCGGTCTCCGACAACGCCCAGGGCATCGCCGAGATGTCCGGGGACGTGACGGGCGCGGGCGCCCAGGTGCTCACCGACCTCGACGCCGTGGGGAACACCACCAAGGCGATCACGAAGGGCATCGCCATCGCCACGGCCGTACTCGCCGCGGCGGCGCTCTTCGGCTCGTACCGGGACGCCATCGCGACGGCCGTCGCGGACGTGGGGGCCAGAGCGGGCGAACTCACGCTCAGCCTGGACATCTCCCAGCCCAACAACCTGGTCGGGCTGATCCTCGGCGCCGCGGTCGTCTTCCTCTTCTCCGGGCTGGCGATCAACGCGGTGTCGCGGTCGGCCGGCTCGGTGGTCTACGAGGTGCGGCGGCAGTTCCGCGAGCACCCCGGGATCATGGACTACACGGAGAAGCCGGAGTACGGGCGCGTCGTCGACATCTGCACCAAGGACGCGCTGCGCGAGCTGGCCACGCCGGGGCTGCTCGCGGTGCTCACGCCGATCGCCGTGGGGTTCTCGCTCGGCGTGGGGGCGCTCGGATCGTTCCTGGCGGGCGCGATCGGTACCGGCACCCTGATGGCCGTCTTCCTCGCCAACTCCGGCGGCGCCTGGGACAACGCGAAGAAGCTGGTCGAGGACGGGCACCACGGCGGCAAGGGCAGCGAGGCGCACGCCGCGACGGTCATCGGCGACACCGTCGGCGACCCGTTCAAGGACACGGCAGGGCCCGCCATCAACCCGCTGCTCAAGGTGATGAACCTGGTGGCGCTGCTGATCGCCCCGGCGGTCGTGCAGTTCAGTTACGGCGACGACGCCAACGCCGGGGTCCGCGCGCTGGTCGCGGTGCTCGCCCTCGCCGTCATCGTGGGCGCGGTCTACGTCTCCAAGCGGCGCTCCGTCACCGTGGACGACGCGGACGGGGGCGGCGGGGAGGGCAGTGGCGGCGGCAGCGAGAAGTCGCCCGATCCGGTGGCGGCCTCATGACAGCCGGTCATCCGCCGATCGCCCACCGATCACCGAACGACCGCTTCTCTTCACTTCTCGCCGCCTAGCTGATCGGAGCCGGTCAAGAAACGTACGGACGGCGTGGATTGACGCGCCGTCCGTACGCGGGCCGACAGGGGCCGGCGCGCGGACCGGGGGCCGCGCCGTCCCGGAACGGGTCGTACGCGTGAGGTGTCTCTCCCTTGGTGCAAATGGCTTCAATAGCCTACGTACCGGACGTCCGGCGCATGGCTGCCGCCCCGACGGCGTGTATGTTCCGGGGCCGAGAGCCTTGGAAGGGACCCATCCGGTGAACAAGAAGCTTGTGGCCGCGCTGTCCGGCGGTGCGGTACTGCTCATGGCGCTGTCCGGTTGCAGTGGCGACGACAACGACAGCAAGGTGAACGACTGGGCCAAGAAGGTCTGCGACCAGGTACAGCCACAGCTGAAGAAGATCGCGGACGCCAACACGTCCATCCAGCAGGCGACCTCGGACAGCAGTAAGCCCGCTGACGTCCAGACGACGGACTCCGCCGCCTTCCAGTCCATCTCCCAGGCGTACAAGTCGCTGGGTGCCGCCGTGAACAGCGCGGGCGCCCCGCCCGTCACCGACGGCGAGAAGACCCAGCAGGAGGCCGTCAAGGAGCTCAACGCCACCGCGGCGTCCTACGGAGGCCTCAAGGCGAAGGTCGACGAGCTGGACACCAAGGACCAGGCGAAGTTCGCCGACGGCCTCAAGGGCGTCGCGGACGAACTGGCGACCCTCAGCAAGAGCGGCGACCAGGCGCTCCAGAAGCTCCAGTCCGGCGATGTCGGCAAGGCGATGGCGAAGCAGCCCGGCTGCCAGAAGCCCACGGTCGGCGGCGCGTCCGCCTCTCCCACGACGGCGGGCAGCCAGTCCTGACCGGCGCCGCGGAGTCCGCCCGCGGTCCACGGGCCGCGACGCGCGGCTCGCGCTCTCGAACGCGGTACCCGCGGCCCGGCCCGGACTCGCTCGTCCAGGGGCCGGGCCGCGGGCCGTTGTCAGTGGGAGACGCCACAATGGGCGGGTGAGTACGACCAGCCTTCCCGCGCCCGACCACTCGCCCCGACTCCGTGCGGCCCTGCTCGCCGCCGACTTCACCGCCGACGGCCTCCTGGAGCTGCTCGGCGCCCCCGCCTACGCCGCCCTGGCCCGCAGCGAGACCGTGCCCGCCCTGCGCGCCACCCGCGGCGACACGCCGCTCGAAACGCTCGTCCGGCTCTTCCTGCTCCAGCGGTCCGTTCCCCAGGAGCGTGCGGAAGCCGCCCTTCCGCTGGACGAGGTCCTGACGGACGGCTGGGTCGTACGGGACGGCGCGCGGATCACCGCCGCCGTGGACGTACGGCCGTACGGCGGACCCGAGGGGCAGGACTGGTTCATCGTCTCCGACCTGGGCTGCTCCGTCGGCGGCGCCTCCGGGGCGAGCGGCCACGACGAGGGCGTGGTGCTCGGCGTCGGCGGCGCCTCGACGACCCTGGCCGGGCTCACGGTCCGTACGCCCGTGGGCAGCGCGCTGGACGTGGGCACAGGCTCCGGCATCCAGGCGCTGCACGCCGCCCAGCACGCCACCCGCGTCACCGCCACCGACCTCAACCCGCGGGCGCTCGGCTTCACCCGGCTGACGCTGGCGCTCTCCGGCGCGCCCGCCGCCGAGCTGCGCGAGGGCTCGCTCTACGAGCCGGTCGGGGACGAGACGTACGACCTGATCGTCTCCAACCCACCGTTCGTGATCTCGCCCGGCGCCCGGCTGACCTACCGGGACGGCGGGATGGGCGGGGACGATCTGTGCCGCACGCTCGTTCAGCAGGCGGGGGAGCGGCTGAACGAGGGGGGATACGCGCAGTTCCTCGCCAACTGGCAGCACGTGGAGGGGGAGGACTGGCAGGAGCGGCTGCGGTCGTGGGTGCCGCGCGGCTGCGACGCCTGGATCGTGCAGCGCGAGATCCAGGACGTGACGCAGTACGCCGAGCTGTGGCTGCGCGACAGCGGTGACCACCGCAGCGATCCGCAGGCGTACGCGGCGCGCTACGACGCCTGGCTGGACGAGTTCGAAGCCCGTGGGACGAAGGCCGTCGGTTTCGGCTGGATCTCGCTCAGGAAGTCGGGCGCCGCGCAGCCGTCCGTCGTCGTGGAGGAGTGGCCGCACTCGGTGGAGCAGCCGCTCGGCGAGAGCGTACGGGCCCACTTCGACCGGCAGGACTATCTGCGGGCCCGTGACGACGCCGCGCTGCTCTCCGACCACTTCGTCCTCGCGGCCGAGGTCGTCCAGGAGCAGGTCGGGCTGCCGGGCGCGGAGGACCCCGAGCACGTGGTGCTCCGGCAGAACCGCGGGATGCGGCGGGCCACCAAGGTCGACACGGTCGGCGCCGGGTTCGCGGGGGTCTGCGACGGATCCCTGAGCGCCGGACGGATCCTGGACGCGATCGCCCAGCTCATGGGGGAGGACCCGGTCCTGCTCCGTGACCGGACCCCGCAGTCGATCCGGCTGCTGGTGGAGGAGGGCTTCCTGGAACCGGCCTCGCGGGGATGAGCCCTCCCCGGTGAGCCGCCCGACGGACGGCGACGTGCCGCGTTCACCCGGAGTTCGCGCCGGGTATGTCCCGGGCTGCCAGCATCCGCCTACTGGATTCCCGGCGCCACGGAACAGGCGCCACGGAGGAGGAATGGGGGCGGACATGGAGAGCGAGCCGGCGATCTTCGCGGGAGCGGTGTTCACGCTGTTCGGCGCAGGGCTGCTGCTGTGGACGGGGGCTCGCGTCCTGCACCGGGCGCCGGTGGCCCACGGCGTCCGGCCTGCGGCGTCCATCACGCTCGCGACACTCTCGGGCGTGGTCTTTCTCGCTCTCGGCGTGTGGTGCTTCGGTCGTATCTGATCCACACGTTCCCCGGCCCTGAGGCAGTTTCCTGGCCATGATCGTCCCGGCCCTCCGCGCCGCGCCGACATCGCCCCGGACCTGCCGTTGAGGCGTGCCGGACCTGGGCCGGACCTGCGCCGGGGCCCGCGCGGGCGCCTCGTCGGGCGCCTCACGCGGCCCCCCTGCCCGACGCTCCTCAGGCGTCCCGGCGTACCCACCGCCGGCATGGCCCGACGCGACGGGCGCGGGGGTCCGGGCGGCAGGAATGGCTGGAGTCGGGTTACCGTTCGAGTGGCCGTTGCGGTCTTTCGTCGTTTGACACAGGGGCGGGTTGTACCGTCACACTCCGCAGCGAAGCAGCGTCATCGCTGGGCGGTCCCGCGCCCCGCCGTGCCGTTCTGCCGTACTGCCGTACGGGCCCACCCAGCGTCGACCGGAGAGAAGAGCGAAGTTGTCCCCGACCAGCGAGACCGCACACGGCGGCCGCCGACTCGTCATCGTCGAGTCGCCTGCCAAGGCGAAGACGATCAAGGGCTACCTCGGCCCTGGCTATGTCGTCGAGGCGAGCGTCGGGCACATCCGCGACCTCCCGAACGGCGCCGCCGAGGTGCCCGAGAAGTACACCGGCGAGGTGCGCCGCCTCGGTGTGGACGTCGAGCACGACTTCCAGCCCATCTACGTCGTCAACGCCGACAAGAAGGCGCAGGTCAGAAAGCTCAAGGAGCTGCTGGCCGAGTCCGACGAGCTCTACCTCGCCACCGATGAGGACCGCGAGGGCGAAGCCATCGCGTGGCACCTCCAGGAAGTCCTGAAGCCCAAGGTCCCCGTCCACCGGATGGTCTTCCACGAGATCACCAAGGACGCGATCCGGGCCGCCGTCGCCAACCCGCGTGAGCTGAACACGCGCATGGTCGACGCCCAGGAGACCCGCCGTATCCTCGACCGGCTGTACGGCTACGAGGTCTCGCCGGTCCTGTGGAAGAAGGTCATGCGCGGCCTTTCCGCGGGCCGCGTCCAGTCCGTCGCCACCCGGCTCGTCGTCGAGCGCGAGCGCGAGCGCATCGCCTTCCGCTCCGCCGAGTACTGGGACCTGACCGGCACGTTCTCCACCGGCCGCCCGGGTGACCCCTCCGACCCGTCCTCGCTGGTCGCCCGGCTGAACTCGGTCGACGGCCGGCGCGTCGCCCAGGGCCGCGACTTCGGCCCGGACGGCCGGCTCAAGTCCGACCAGGTGCTGCACCTCGACGAGGCGAACGCGCGGGCGCTGGCCGCCGCGCTGGCGGACTCCTCCTTCGCCGTGCGCTCGGTCGAGTCCAAGCCGTACCGCCGCTCCCCGTACGCGCCCTTCCGCACGACGACGCTCCAGCAGGAGGCCTCGCGCAAGCTCGGCTTCGGCGCGAAGTCCACGATGCAGGTCGCGCAGAAGCTGTACGAGAACGGCTTCATCACCTACATGCGTACGGACTCCACGACGCTGTCGGACACCGCGATCTCGGCGGCACGCGCCCAGGTCACGCAGTTGTACGGGGCGGGCTATCTGCCGGACAAGCCGCGTACGTACGCCGGGAAGGTCAAGAACGCGCAGGAGGCGCACGAGGCGATCCGTCCTTCGGGCGACCGCTTCCGCACCCCGGCGGAGACCGGGCTGAGCGGCGACCAGTTCCGGCTGTACGAGCTGATCTGGAAGCGGACCGTCGCCTCCCAGATGAAGGACGCGGTCGGCAACAGCGTCACCGTCAGGATCGGCGGAACGTCGAGCGACGGCCGGAACGCGGAATTCACCGCCTCCGGCAAGACGATCACCTTCCACGGCTTCATGAAGGCGTACGTCGAGGGCGCGGACGACCCGAACGCGGAGCTGGACGACCGCGAGCGCAGGCTGCCGCAGGTCGCCGAGGGCGACGCGCTCTCCGCCGAGGAGATGTCGGTCGACGGCCACGCCACCAAGCCCCCGGCGCGCTACACCGAAGCGTCGCTGGTCAAGGAGTTGGAAGAGCGCGAGATCGGCCGCCCGTCGACGTACGCCTCCATCATCGGCACCATTCTCGACCGCGGTTACGTCTTCAAGAAGGGCACGGCGCTGGTCCCGTCCTTCTTGTCCTTCGCTGTCGTCAACCTGCTGGAGACGCACTTCGGCCGCCTGGTCGACTACGACTTCACGGCCAAGATGGAGGACGACCTCGACCGCATCGCGCAGGGCGAGGCCCAGGCCGTGCCGTGGCTCAGGCGCTTCTACTTCGGTGAGGGCGACGACAACGCGGGCGCCGCTTCCAGCGCGGGCAACGGCGACGGGGACCACCTCGGTGGGCTCAAGGAGCTCGTCACCGACCTCGGCGCGATCGACGCCAAGGAGATCTCCTCGTTCCCCGTCGGCGACGGCATCATGCTGCGCGTCGGACGGTACGGACCGTACGTGGAGCGCGGCGAGAAGGACGCGGAGGGCCACCAGCGCGCCGACGTGCCCGAGGAGATGGCGCCCGACGAGCTGACCGTCGCGTACGCGGAGGAGCTGCTGGCCAAGCCGAGCGGCGACTTCGAGCTGGGCGCCGACCCGGTCTCCGGGAACCAGATCGTGGCGAAGGACGGCCGCTACGGCCCGTACGTCACCGAGATCCTGCCGGACGGTACGCCGAAGACCGGCAAGAACGCGGTCAAGCCCCGTACCGCCTCGCTCTTCAAGTCCATGTCGCTCGACACGGTCACCCTCGACGACGCGCTCAAGCTGATGTCGCTGCCGCGGGTCGTCGGGACCGACGCCGAAGGTGTCGAGATCACCGCACAGAACGGCCGGTACGGCCCGTATCTGAAGAAGGGCACCGACTCGCGGTCGCTGACCGGTGAGGACCAGCTCTTCGACATCACCCTCGAAGAGGCGCTGGCGATCTACGCGCAGCCCAAGCAGCGGGGCCGGGCCGCGGCCAAGCCTCCGCTGAAGGAGCTGGGCACGGACCCGGTGAGCGAGCGTCCGGTGGTCGTGAAGGACGGGCGGTTCGGCCCGTACGTCACGGACGGCGAGACGAACGCGACCCTGCGGACGGACGACAGCGTCGAGGGGATCACCCCGGAGCGCGGGTACGAGCTGCTCGCGGAGAAGCGCGCGAAGACCCCGGCCAAGAAGACCGCCAAGAAGGTGGCGAAGAAGGCCCCGGCCAAGAAGGCGACGACGGCGAAGAAGGCCGCCGCGAAGAAGACGACGGCGAAGAAGGCGGCCGGAGCCGGCACGGCGACCGCGAAGAAGACGGCTGCCAAGAAGTCGTCGGCTTCGGCCTCGGGCTCGGCGAAGACGGACATGTAGACGTCGTAAGACGCGTAGGCGCTGTACGAGGCATGGGCGGCCTAAGAGGTCTTGGGCGCTGTACGAGGCCTGGGCGCTGTACGAGGCGCGGACGTGTCCGTGCGGTAGGAGACGGGGCGGGGAGACGGCCGGGCGCGGCCCGGGAGGTCCGGCGGGGGCGGCCACGTGGTCGTTTGTTCGGACGGGGCTCCAGGGTTGTCGGTGGGGCCGGATAGGCTGGGCGGATGACGCGAGCCGAGCAGCCAACGGTCGTGAGCCCTTCCTCCGACTCCGACGCACTTGCCGCAGACTCACGAGAGCGCGCCGTTCGATCACTGTTGCGCCTCCCTCCGCTGCGGCGGTTGTGGGGCGCCCAGTTCGTCGGCGGGATCGGCGACGTACTCGCCGTTCTCGTGCTTCTGCTGCTGTCGTTGCAAGCGGCGATCTCCGAGGGCTCGCTCGGTACGGGATACCGGGGCGCGGCGTTCGCCGTCGCCGCCGTGTTCGGCGCCCGGATCCTGGCCACGCTGCTGTTCGGCGCCGTGCTGCTGGGACCGCTGACGGCGCTGGTCGCACCCCGTACGGGAGCCCCAGGAGCCGCCGGGAAGCAGGAGGCGGCCGGGAAGCCCGTGCCCGCGAGTGCGGCGTCTGACGGGGCCGGGACCGGCGCGACCCCCGTGAAACCCGCCAAACCGGCCAAGCCCGCGCGGGACGGCGGTCCGCTGGACCGCCGCTGGACGATGATCGTCGCGGACGTCCTCCGCCTCGGCCTGCTGATCGTCGCGCCGCTCTGGCTCGACTGGACACCCGACCGCGCCCTTCCGATCCTCCTCAGCACCGTCTTCGTCCTGGGCGTGGCCGAGCGCTTCTGGGCGGTGGCCAAGGAGAGCGCGGCCCCGGCCCTGCTGCCGCCCCCGCCGCTGGAGGGCGCCGCCGTACGCCCGTTGCCCGACCACCTCGACGCGCTGCGCCGGCTCTCGCTCCGTACGACGTTCCTGTCAGTCCCCGCCGCCGCCGCGGTCCTGCTCGTCGCCACGCTGATCGGCAATCTGCTGGGCACCGGCATCGAGTGGTTCTCGCTCCACCAGGCGGCGCTCGGCTCGTACGTCGCGGCCGGGCTCTTCTCGGCATCCGTCTCCGCGCTGTACTTCCTGGAACTGCCCGACGGGCCGACGCCCCGGCCGCGCTCCCCGCTCGAAGGACTGCGCCGACCCGGCGGCTCCGGTTCCGGTGGCGGCGACAAGGGCCGTACGGGCGCGGTGCCGCTGCTCGTCGCCGCCTGCGGCGCGATCGCCGGAGCCGTCGCGGCGGCCGTGGCCGTCTCCGTCCTCCAGGCCAAGGACCTCGGCGGCGGCCCTGTCGCCTTCGCCCTGCTGGTCCTCGCGCTGACCGGCGGTACGGCACTGGGTATCCGCAGCGGCGCGAAGGTGCTCCCCTCCCTGTCCCGGCGCCGGCTGTTCGCGCTGGGCGTCGCGGTCACCGGTGTCGCGCTGCTCGCCATGGGTCTCGTACCGGACACGGCTACGGTGCTGTTCCTCGCACTGTTCACCGGCTTCACGGCGGGTGTCGTGGCGTATACCGGCCACGCCCTTATCGATGTGGAGATCGAGGAGTATCGTCGACAGCGAGTCACCGAACACCTGCACGCTGTAGTAAGGGTCTTTGTCGCGCTCGGCGTCGTCGTCGCCCCCCTCGTCGCCGCGGCCATCGGCCCGCACCGCCTCGCCAGCGGCACCTTCGTCTTCGCCCACGACGGCGCCGCCTTCACCCTGATGCTGGTCGGCGCGCTGCTGCTGCCCGTCGCGGCGGTCGTGCTGGCCAAGACGGACGACCGGTCCGGCGTGCCGCTCCGGCGTGATCTCCGTGACGCGGTGCGCGGCGGAGCCGACCCCGTACCGGCTCGGGTCGGGACCGGCTTCTTCCTCGCTGTGGAGGGCGGGGACGGTGCCGGGAAGTCCACACAGGTCGAGGCGTTGGCCCACTGGATCCGGGCCAAGGGCCACGAGGTGGTGGTCACGCGCGAGCCGGGCGCCACCCCGGTCGGCAAGCGGCTCCGGTCGATCCTGCTCGACGTGTCCAGCGCCGGACTCTCGCACCGCGCCGAGACACTGCTGTACGCCGCGGACCGCGCCGAGCACGTCGACTCGGTGGTACGCCCCGCCCTGGAGCGTGGCGCGATCGTCATCTCCGACCGCTACATCGACTCGTCCGTGGCCTACCAGGGAGCGGGCCGCGACCTCTCCCCGACCGAGATCGCCCGTATCTCGCGCTGGGCGACGGACGGTCTCGTACCGCACCTCACGGTGCTGCTCGACGTCTCCCCGGAGGCGGCGCGCGAGCGCTTCACGGAGGCACCGGACCGGCTGGAGTCCGAGCCCGCCGAGTTTCACCGGAGGGTACGGTCCGGCTTCCTCACCCTGGCCGCCGCGGACCCGACGCGCTACCTCGTCGTGGACGCGGGCCAGGAGCCGGAAGCGGTCACCAAGGTCGTACGGCACCGGCTCGACCAGCTTCTGCCGCTCTCCGAGGCCGAGATCGAGGCCCGGGAGGAGGCGCGGAAGGCCGCCATCGAGGAGGCCCGCCGCAAGGCCGAGGAAGAAGCCGCGCGCAAGGCGGAGGAGGAGCGGCTGGAGCGTGAGCGCCAGGCGCAGCTCGCCAAGCTCCGTGCCGAGGAGGAGGAGCGCAAGCGCCGCGAGCTGGAGGAGGCGCGCCGCCGCGAGGAGGAGCGCCTGGCGGAGGAGGCCAGGGCGCGCGCCGAGGAGGAGCGCAGGGTCGCCGAGGAGGCGCGCAAGCGGCGCGAGGCCGAGGAGCGGGCGTACGAGGCGGAGCAGGCGCGTCTCAGGCGGCAGGCCCAGGAGGAGGCCAGGCTCCGTGCCGAAGCGGAGGAGCGGCGTCTGGAGAAGCAGCGCAAGGCGGAGGAAGCGCTGCTCAGGGCCGAGGAAGCGCGTCGGCGCGCGGAGGAGGCCGCGGCGGCGGCAGCCGCGGCCGAGGTCTCGCCGAACGAGATCACGGTGCCCACACCGGTGGTCAAGCCGAACCTCAGGAAGCCGGAGAGCACCCCGGAGGACGTGACGCAGGAGGTTCCGGCGGTACGCCCGGATACTCGGCGGGCCGGGGGAGACCGGCCGGGCGCCGGACAGGACAGGACCGGCGCGGCCGACGAGACGGCCGTCCTGCCGCAGGTGCGCGACGAACCGCGGGGGGCCGCGCGCGACGGGCGGAAGGAGTCCCCGCGCGATGCGCGTGCGGCCGACGAGACCGCCGTCCTGCCGCCCGTGCGGAACGGTGACGCGGCGCCTGCCCGGGACAGCGATCCGGCGGACCGGGTGCCGCGGGGCTTCTTCCGCGAGGACGCTCCGGCGCCGTCCGGCGAGCGGGAGAACGAGCGCACGAGGGAACTGCCGGTGATCGACCCGGACGCCGCTCCGGAGGCCCGCCTCCAGCGGCCGCCGGAGCGCCCGCGCCGCCGCTCGGACTGGGCGGAGGAGACGCCGCTGGACGATCTGCCGACCCTGGCGGACGAGCTGCTCGGCCCGCGTGACGACGACGAAGACGACTCCGACGGCAAGCGCCGCCGTTGAACCTGGCGACTCTGCCCGGAGACTCGGCCTGGTGACCGTGTGGGGCCGGATTGTCAGACCCCGGCCCCACAATGGAATCCGAGCGGGCCCGTCCCGTCGGGACGGCACACGGTACGGAGTCGCTGAGCCAAGGGGCCGCGCGGCGAGAACGGGGTGACAGCGCATGACCGTATGGGACGAGCTGGTCGGGCAGGACCGCGTCCGCGAGACGCTGGCCGCCGCCGCCCGGGACGCCGACGCGCTGGTCACGGCCGAGGCCGGGGGCGGGACCCCGCCCGAGGCGTCGAAGATGACGCACGCCTGGCTGTTCACGGGACCGCCGGGGTCGGGCCGGTCCACGGCGGCCCGCGCATTCGCCGCGGCCCTTCAGTGCACCAGCCCGGACCGGGCCCTCGGCGGGGAGCCGGGGTGCGGATTCTGCGACGGCTGCCACACGAGCCTGATCGGTACGCACGCCGATGTGGACGTCATCCGTACGGACCTGCTCTCCATCGGTGTCAAGGAGACCCGGGAACTGATCCGCCGCGCCCAGCTCTCGCCGGCCGGCGGACGCTGGCAGGTCAATGTGCTGGAGGACGCCGACCGCCTCACCGAAGGCGCGGGCAACGTCCTGCTGAAGGGGGTGGAGGAGCCGGCGCCCCGGACGGTCTGGCTGCTCTGCGCGCCCTCCCTGGAGGACGTCCTGCCCACGATCCGCTCCCGCTGCCGCCACCTGGTCCTGCGTACCCCGCCCGTGGCCGCCGTCGCCGATGTCCTGATCCGGCGCGACGGCATCGAGCCGGACGCCGCCCACGCCGCGGCGCGGGCCACCCAGGGCCACATCGGGCGGGCCCGCCGCCTGGCCACCGACCCGCGCGCCCGGGCCCGGCGTGCCACCGTCCTCAAGATGCCCCTGCGCGTGGACGACATCGGCGGCTGCCTCAAGGCGGCGCAGGAGCTGATCGACGCCGCCACCGAGGACGCCAAGCAGGTCGCCGAGGAGGTCGACGTCAAGGAGACCGACGAGATGAAGGCCGCGCTCGGCGCCGCGGCGGGCGGCAGGATGCCCCGGGGCACGGCCGGGGTGATGAAGGAGTTGGCCGACCGCCAGAAGCGCCGGTCCACCCGCACACAGCGCGACAGCCTCGATCTGGCCCTCACCGACCTGACCGGGTTCTACCGCGATGTGCTCGCCCTCCAGATGAGATCACGGGTCGCGCTCGCCAACACCGATGTGCGGGACGCGCTGGAACGGGTCGCCCGCGTCTCCACCCCGGAGCGGACCTTGCGCCGCATCGAGGCGATCGTCGCCTGCCGCCAGGCCCTGGACCGTAACGTGGCGCCGCTGCTCGCGGTGGAGGCGATGGCCGTGTCGCTCAGAACGGGGTGATCCGGGGGGCCGACTCGCTCGTGCGGTCGGAAGGTCATCCGTATGGGCTGGTATTCACCCGTACGAGCGTGGCCGGACCTCTGACGTGGCCGGACGGCTAGCATCCCTGGATGGACACCAGGCGCCTGCTCCGCATCTCCGCCACCGCGCTGGCCGCTGCCGGTCTGCTGATCTCCGGCTGCAGCTCCGGCGGCTCGCCCTCGGAGGCGTCCGCGTCGGACTCGTCCTCGGGATCCGCCGATCCGGCCGCGCTGAAGAAGTACTACGAGCAGAAGCTCACGTGGCGCGGCTGCGGTGTCCCCGACTTCCAGTGCGCCACGATGAAGGCGCCGCTCGACTACGCGAAGCCGGCCGGCACCGAGATCGACCTGGCCGTCGCACGCAAGAAGGCCACGGGTCCTGGCAAGCGCCTCGGCTCCCTCATGGTCAACCCGGGCGGCCCCGGCGGCTCAGCCGTCGGCTACCTCCAGGCGTACGCGGGCATCGGCTACCCGGCCCCGGTTCGTGCCCGGTACGACATGGTGGCCGTCGACCCGCGCGGGGTGGCCCGCAGCGAGCCTGTCGAATGCCTCAACGGCAAGGAGATGGACGCGTACACGCAGGTCGACCAGACCCCTGACGACCAGGCGGAGGTCACGAAGCTGACCGAGTCCTTCAAGAGGTTCGCCCAAGGCTGCAAGAAGCGCTCCGGAACGGTCCTCCCGCATGTCTCCACGGTCGAGGCGGCCCGCGACATGGACGTCTTCCGCGCCGTCCTGGGTGACCGGAAACTGTCGTACGTCGGCGCCTCGTACGGCACCTTCCTCGGCGCGACCTACGCCGAACTGTTCCCGAAGCGCACCGGCCGCCTTGTCCTCGACGGTGCGATGGACCCGTCCCTCCCAGCTCGCGAGCTGAACCGCGACCAGACGGCCGGCTTCGAGACGGCCTTCCGGTCCTTCGCGGAGGACTGTGTGAAGCAGGCGGACTGCCCCCTCGGCCAGAAGTCCGCGGCCGATGTCTCGAACCGCATGAAGGCCTTCTTCGCGAAGCTGGACGCGCGGCCCGTCCCGGCGGGCGAAAACCGCGAGCTGGGCGAATCCCTCGCCACGACCGGCGTGATCGCCGCGATGTACGACGAGTCCGCCTGGCCCCAGCTCCGCGAGGCGCTGGCCGGCGCGATGGACGGCGACGGGGCGGCGCTGCTCGCCCTCGCCGACTCGTACTACGAACGCGAGAGCGACGGCACGTACGCCAACCTGATGTTCGCCAACTCCGCCGTGAACTGTCTGGACCTCCCGCCTTCCTTCACCGGCCCCGACGAAGTCACCAAGGCGCTCCCCTCGTTCGAACAGGCATCCCCGGTCTTCGGCAAGGGCCTCGCCTGGGCCGCCCTGAACTGCACGTACTGGCCGGTCAAGGCCACCGGAGCCCCCCACCGCATCGAGGCGAAGGGCGCGGCCCCCATCGTCGTGGTCGGCACCACCCGCGACCCGGCCACCCCCTACAAATGGGCCCGCTCCCTCGCGGACCAGCTCTCCTCCGGCACGCTGCTCACGTACAACGGCGACGGCCACACGGCGTACGGCCGCGGCAGCGACTGCATCGACACGGCGATCAACACCTACCTCCTGGAGGGCACGCCCCCCGCCCAGGGCAAGAAGTGCTCCTGACCGCCCTGACCTGCGAGAACTCCTGCGAACCGGGGGTGTACGGAGCACCCCTCGAAACTGTGTAGACTTGGCGGCGCCGCAGACCGCACGATGGTCCGGACGGCACGCCGCCTTAGCTCAGTTGGCCAGAGCAACGCACTCGTAATGCGTAGGTCTCGGGTTCGAATCCCGAAGGCGGCTCCGTGAAAGCCTCAGGACTCACTCGCCGTGACCTGGGGCTTTTGCTTTTACTGGATGCGGCGGCGCCGCCGAGCGCGGGCCGCGCGAGTGTCGCTGGTCTCAGTTCTGGTCTCAGTGGGGCCCGGATCCGGCTTCGCCGGCGGGGGTACGAAGAACTCGCCCATGCGGCGCATGGCGTCCTTCGACAGGTGGGACCGCCCCTTCACGTACCGCCGGGTCTGGCTGATCTGGGTGTGTCGAAGGATCTCCATGATGGTGGGCATGTCCACGCCCAGTTCGTTGAGGATCGTGCCGGCCGTGTGGCGACTGCCGTCGTACAGGCGGCGGTCGTCGATCCCAGCCTCCACAAGCAGCTCCTTGAACTCTTCGTAGTCGGCGCGCGGGTCAAGCGGGCGCCCGTCCGGCCGCGAGAAGACGACGTCGTACTCCTGCCACAGTTCGGCCGCTGCGGCTCGCATCTCGTCTTGCTGCGCCCTGTGGTCATGAAGGAACGGGACAAAGACGGGCGGGATCGGCACGGAGTTCTGGCTCTTCTTGGTCTTGGGCCGGGTGAAGACCAGACCGCCCTCCTTGCGCGCGGGGCAGGCGCTCGCGTGCTTCGTGCACGTCTTGGCGCAGGGCCTCGGGCAACCGCGCTTGTAGCCCTCGTGCGTGGTGCAGTTCGGCGGGCACGGGCTGAAGCGGTGCAGACGCGCTCCACAGGCGTGCGGGTCGCCGCAGCCGTGCCGCCATGTCAGCCGCTGAAGCTGCCATTTGGGGTGGAACAGTTCGGCCTCCAGGTCGACGTACTGCCACCGCAACCCGAGCGTCTCGCCCTGCCGGAACCCCATGCCGACGCCGACGATCCACCGCATGAAGGAGGGCCGCTTCGCCGCAGCTTCAAGGAACGCCTTCGCTTCCTCCTGCGTGAAGGGGTTGGCCTCCGTCTCGTCGACGCTGGGCGGGTCCACGAGCGTGGCGACGTTCTCGCCAATGATGCGGCGGCGGTGGGCAATCTTCAGGGCGCGGGACAGAATGCGGTGCACCTTCACCACGTGGGACGGTGCGTGTCCGGCATCGAGCAGCGCCCGGTACATGCGTTCCAGGTGCTCCGGCTGAAGCTTGTCGATCCGGTGCTGACCGACCCCCGGGACGATGTCGTTGCGGGTCTTGGACCAGTAGTCATCCAGCGACCGCGGCTTGAGCTTCAGGCTCGCGATGTCGGTGAGGTAGGTCTCCATCCACTTCGCTACGGTCGGCTTGCGCCCGGCGGCCGGCGCGCGGCCCTGGTCGCGGAGGCGCTCCAACTCCCGCACCTTGCTCTTGATGCCGGGCTCGGTCTTGGCGCGACGGTGGCGTCGGTCGGGACTGCCGTCGTTCTTCACGCCCATCGTGACGCGACCGTGCCACCAGCCGTCGGCGCCAAGGTAGATGGACGATTCCATGTTGGGCTTTCGCGGGCTCATGTGTTCCTCCATGCAGGAGGCGCCCCCCGGGGGGTGGGCGGGGCGCCACAGGGGCTGTCGCTTATACACAACTGACGCTGCCCACGACATAGGTCGAGAAGATCTCGGAGGGCTCCGGAGGCTGCACGAGGACGCGGGGGTGGAGGTGGTGCGCGGCGCCGCGGGCGGGCGGGGCGGGGGGGCGGTGGGGGGGGTGTGGG